>DATHVN010000001.1 GCA_035461305.1 Euzebyales bacterium
CCCGGTGGCCACAGGTCACCGCGGTGGGAGGAGTGGACAACACGCTCTGAGACGGGTTTGTTCGGCAGGTCGAGCTCCGGCCGCACGTCATCCGCCGGGTTTCGACGCGGCGAAGGCGCGGTCGCACGCCGGGCGTCGCCCAGTCGTCGCGGGATGGTCACACGCATGTAGGCCGCCCGGTGAACGGTGCCGTCACAACTCGTGGCATGCGCGTCGTGTCACGTCGTCCCCGCTCGATCTCCACACGTCGTGGCGACGGGGTGATGTGGCACCGGCACCGGCGCGGCCATGCGCGGCCACCGCGGTGCGCATCATGAGGATCCTGCAGGTTGCCGACGTTGACGTTGCGCTCGATGGCGGTCCTCCGGGGCGGCGGTCGCGGTCGCGCTCCCCGAGGCGGACGGGCCAGGCCGGGTTCCGACGACTCGGTCCCGGGCAGCGGGTGGTCGAGGTGCAGCAGGGTCGCATTGGCCGCCGCGGCACGGTGGGCGCGCAGCTCGTCGATGGTGATCTGCAGCAGCTCGAGGAGCTCGTCCTCGGCGCCCAAGCTCGTTGCTGCTGTCGGTCGTCAGTGACGTGTTGTCGGACATCTCCATGCTCCGAGTGCGATCGGGTAGCGACGTGGTGTCGACATCGGTCGCTCGCCCCGCCTCTTGAGGAAGATGGCGCAGATCATACTAAAGGTAGTCGTATGTATACACATGGTTGAACATGTGTTCGTGCCTCGATGCGTTGGACCAGCGTCGCCCGCAATGGTGTGATGGCGGCGATCCGCCCACACGACGACAGGAGCCCAGGGCGTGACCGCGACCGTGTACGCTGTCGCCAACCAGAAGGGCGGCGTGGCGAAGACGACCACCGTCGTGTCGCTCGCTGCGGCGCTGACCGACCTTGACCTCGCCGTCCTCGCCATCGACCTCGACCCCCAGTCCGCGCTGACGTTCAGCCTGGGGTACGACGCCGAGCAGCTCGCGCCGACGATGCATGACGTCCTGGGGCGCAGCGAGCCGATCGAGCACGTCATCCACCAGCACGCCGAGACCGACGTCGCGGTCTCCAACAGCGACCTCGCTGGCACGGAGGTCACGCTGGCCAGCCGCGCCGGGCGTGAGTTCCGGTTGCGCCGCGCGCTGGTGCCGCTGCGCGAGACCTATGACGTCGTGTTGATCGACTGCCCGCCGTCGCTGGGCGTCCTCACCCTGAACGGCCTGACGGCGGCGGATCGGCTGCTCGTCCCGGTGCAGTGCGAGACGCTGGCGCACCGCGGGGTCGCCCAACTGCTCGAGACGGTCGCGGACGTACGGCAACTGACGAACCGGGACCTGCGGATCGCCGGCTTCGTGGCGACGATGTACGACAGCCGGACGAGGCACGGCGCCGCCGTGATCGCCGACGTCGCCTCGCGCTACGACATGCCCCTGCTCGGGGTCCCGGTGCGCGCCAGCGTCCGGTTCGCCGAGGCGCCCCACGCCGGACGGTCCATCCTGTCCTACGCGGGGCGGGTGCCCGGTGCCGCCGCCTACCGGGTGATCGCCGCAGAGCTCGTGGGCGTGCCCGTCCCTGACGACGTCCGGCGTGCAGCCGAGGGGGCGCGCCGATGAGTGGGTTCGATCGCATCAGCACACCGGATGCCACCCCCGAGGCGCGCGGCCGTCACGACGGTCGGCGCGCGGTATGCACCGGCGCCGCCGATGGACGCGGGGCAGGGGCCGGTGGCTGGTGTGCACGGTGGAGTGTGCGCGCTGCTCGAACAGCCGCGGCGTCGGTCCGACCCGGCTGCTGCTCGCCTGCCTGCCGTTCGCGCTGGTGGTGCCGTGGCGTGACCACCACATGCTCGCGCGCTGCCCGTCGTGCGCATGCATGGCATGGCTCCGCGTGTGCTACGCGGCGGACGAGGCCGACTGCCGTCGGGGCCCGTCCGCGGATCAGGGCAGGTGGGTGATGCGCAGCGGTCGGTTCAGCGTCGGCCGGCCGTCGCCACGCGGATCGCCGCCCATCGTCACCGGGGCCGGCTTCTCGCGCCCTCCGTCCGCCCGGTCGTCCTCGGTGGCACGACGGCTGTCGTCCCGGCCCGACCGCCGGTCACCGCGGCCGGAGCGGCGCCGCCGCGACCCCCGGGACCCGCGGGAGGACCGCCCGCTCCTCGCGCCGGTTGCGCCACCGCCCGTCGACGCACCGGTCTGGTCGCCGCGCTTCTGCTGCCGGTCCCCCTCCGTGGTCGAGCCGTCCCGGCCGTCGGCGTCGGTCGTCGTCGAATCGGAACCTGTTTCCGTCGTCGGGCTGTCCTTCGTCGCCGCCGAGGCGTCTCCCGTCGCGGTTGCGGCGCCGTCGGCCGACGCGTCGTCGCCTCCGCCGGGCGTCGCGTCACGCTGACCGCGCGCCGCGGTGCCGGTGAGCGTGCGGCGGCGCCGACGCCGGCGTGTGCGTGGTCGGGGGTCGGGCCGGGTGGCAGGTCCGGGCGTTGTGGGCCCGTCGGTGTCCTTGTCGGACACGGACGCGCTGGCTTCACGACCGGTGTCGCGGGTCGTGGTGCGAGCACGGTCACGTTGCCTTGCCTTGCCGTCGGCCTCGCCCCGCCCCCCACCGGTGCGCGCGGTGGTGGCCACGGTTCCGAACAGGTCGTCGAGGATCGGCGACGTCGACAGCACCTCCTCGGTCGGCCGGTCGATGTCGAGTGCGCGCTTGATCATGTCGAGTCGCGCGAGCTCGTTCCACACGGCCAGCGTGACGGCGACGCCGTCCGCGCCGGCACGGCCGGTCCGGCCGATGCGATGCAGGTACATGCGCTCGTCGTCGGGGCAGTCGTAGTTGATGACGTGGGTGACGTCGTCGATGTCGAGGCCACGAGCGGCGACCTCGGTCGCGCACAGCACGTCGACCGTCCCCTTGCGGAACTTCACCAGTGCGCGTTCGCGGGCGTCCTGCCGTAGGTCCGAGTGGATGACGCCCGCGTCGATCTTCCGGTCTCGCAGCTCGGACGCCAGCACGTCGGCCATGCGCTTGGTGCGAGTGAAGATCAGAGTCCGCCCACGCCCCGGTGCGGCGAGGATCCGCGCGACCACGGCGGGCTTGTCCAGGCGGTGGCAGGCGAAGAAGTGCTGCCGGGTCCTGGGCGCCAGGCGCTGCTGCTGCTCGACGTCGGTGCGCATGAACGTCGGCTTGTCCATGTAGCGACGTGCCAGCTTGACGACCTCCGACGGCATGGTCGCGCTGAACAGCAGCGTCTGTCGGTCGACTGGGCATCGCTCAATCAGCTGCTCGACATCGGGCAGGAACCCCATGTCGAGCATCTCGTCGGCCTCGTCCAGGACGAGCGCCGAGACATCCGACAGGTCCAGCAGGCGCCGGCGGCACAGGTCGAGCAGGCGCCCCGGGGTGCCCACGACGATGGAGGCACCCGCCGCGATCGCCTCGGACTGCGGGTCGATCGCACGCCCGCCGTACGCGGCGACCGCCTGCACGTTGCGGGTCGCGCCGGCGATCGTCAGGTCGTCGTGCACCTGCAGGCACAGCTCCCGCGTCGGCACGATCACCAGCGCCTGGATGTGCCCGGCATCGGGGTCGACCCGCTGCACGAGCGGGATGCCGAAGGCCAGCGTCTTGCCTGTGCCGGTGCGGGCCTGGCCGATCAGGTCGGCGCCGGCGAGGGCCATCGGCAGGGACAGCTCCTGGATCGGGAAGGGCGCGGTGATGCCGGCATCGGCCAGCGCCTTGACGACGACGGTGTCGACTCCCAGGTCCTCGAACGAACGTACATCGGTGGTCACGAGTTCACATATCCTCCCGGCCGCGACAACGCCGGCCGCGGATGGCTCATGGGTCGCCGCGTCGTGCCGGCGACAGCCGTAGATGCGCCGAGCCCGAGCGGGCGGGGTCGTGGCGGGGCACAGCCGGTGTCCGCAGGACGGTGAGGCGTCCACACGACCTGTACCCAGCGTAGCAACGCCCACCCCGAGCGGCGTCCAGGCCCGACGGCGTGGCACGGTGGTTCGGCAGCCCGCGATCCAGGAGGACGTCATCGCCGCCATCGACCTCGCAGACGCGCCCATCCTGGTCGTCTCCTGGTCGTTGGCGCCTGGTCGTTCCTGGTCGTTGGCGCCACCGGCGGGGTCGACCTCGTCGTCAGCACTGCGCGGGTGGTCGACCTCCGGCGTCCTCGCCGACCTGTCCAGCGACACGCGAGGAACCTGCTCATGCTGACACGTCCGTGCCGATGCTGCTACGCCCCCGTCCAAGCTGGGGACGTCATGCGCAGGGCGCCCTCGGTCGAGATCGGTGAGGGGCGTGATCGCCAGCAACTCTGCCGTGGTCCCCGAGCGGCCGATGCCGGGCCTGGCGCCCACTGCGCCAGCAGGACCGCGCTGACCGGCTTCGACGCCGGGCTCACGCGGGAGGCCCCGCCGCAGGGGGATCCGCGTGCTCGACGTCCGCCCGCCCACACCGCGACCGGCCTGGCCAGCCACCCGATCGCGGGCAGTGCACAGTCGCTCCCGACGGCCTGGGCCCGCATGACGCGCCGAGTGCACCGTCGACGCGATCGCCGAGGGTGGGAGCGAGCTTGCCAGCGCGCGTTCTAGGCGGTCCGGGCCTCCTGGTCGGACCGACCGTCGTGGTCGTGTCGCGGACCGAACGAGCCCAGGCCGCGCCAGGCCAACTGCGCAGCCAGCCGCGCCGCTTCGCCGCGGTCGACGTCGTAGTGCTCGGACCACCAGCGTGCCCCGTCGGTCGCCAGCCCGCGCAGGGCCGCGGCGAGGAACAGTGCGCTTGCCCGATCCAGGCCGGCGTCCTCCGAGATCAGGTCGGCGACCACGTGAGTGACACGCCGGTGCGCGGCGCTGACCTCGTCATGCACTTCGTCGTCGGACCGCTCGGCCGAGAAAACGAGCCGGAACCGCGGATCGTCGACGAACGCGAAGTACGCGGCGGTGGCGCCTTCCACGCGCGCGCGGTTGTCCGTGGTCCCCTCGAGTGCCGCGCGCACGTGGCTCTCCATCTCGCGGACGGCGTCGCGTACCAGCGCAAGGTACAGGTCGCGCTTCGACGGGAAGTGCTGGTACAGCACGGGCTTGCTGACCCCGGCAGCGTCGGCGAGCTGCTCCATCGAGACGCCGTGGTAGCCGTAGTCGGCGAACATGCGACCGGCGATGCGCTCGAGCTGTGCGCGCCGCGCGCCGGCGCTGAGACGGGTTGCCATGACGGGCCCAGCCTACGGCCTGCGCAGGACCGGTCCCACGCCTCAGGCGTCGAGGCCGCCGAGCAGCAGGTCGAGCAGCTCCTCCTGGAGTGCACCGACGTGCCACAGCACGATCTCGGCGGGCTCCGCGGTCTCGCGGTCGATGTTCCAGTCGCTCTCGGTACGGATGCCGACGACCTGCGCGAGCACCAACCGCAGGTCGTGCAGCACGGCCAGCCAGGACTGCACCTGGTCCTCGTCGAGGTTGACCAGCCAGGTGCGTCCTCGCGCACGGCCGGCGTCCAGCGTGGTCACGACGTCGTCGAGCGCCGCGCGGCGCTGGTCGACCAGGTCGTCGCCCACGAGGCGACGGAACTCGGCCTCGCGCTCGGGCTCGATGTAGGCCGCGGGGAACAGGCGCTCGCGGAGGTGCTCCACGCCCTCCTCGCCGTCGATGACGGCCAGCAGCTGCGGCAGCAGCGAGCTCAGCAGCGCGCGCTCGGTCGCCGGCAGCCGCAGCTGCACGTGACCGTCGGAGGTCCTGCGGAACCGGCGCACGTCCCCGAGGCGTCCCTATTCGCGCTGCAGCGTGGCCTGCAGGCCGTGGGCGTGCAGGCGGTGGACGTCGAACTCGCTCTTCTCACGCGGTCCGCTGGCGACGACCGCCTTGCCGTTGTTGTGGACGTGCAGCATCAGCCGCGTCGCCGTGGACTCGTCGTAGCCGAACAGCTTGCGCAGCACGTAGACGACGTGGGACATCAGCGTGACCGGGTCGTTCCACACGATCACGTTCCACGGCAGGTCCGGTTCGTCGTGGTCGTCCGGCACCTCGGTCCGGTCCGGCACGATCACGGGCGCGGTGCTCGCATCCACGACTGCAGCCTACAGTGTGGCGGCTGGCACGACCGCCCGGCCGGGGTGGTCCGTGACGTCATGTTCACCACGCAGGAGGCGGCGTGGCCGAACTCTGGGACCCGGTACGACCGTTCAGCCGTGCCCTGGTGGTGGTCCATCCCGACGACGCCGAGTTCGGGGGCGGCACGATCTCGCCCACGGGTCCGCATGGGCACGCCAACGCGCTACGTCGTGGTCACCGACGGCACGTCGGGGTCTGCGGACCCGGACATGACGCGCGACCGACTGGCGGTGCTGCGCCGTGACGAGCAGCCCGCCGCCTGTGCGTCACTCGGTGTGACAGATGTCGAAGTTCCTGGGGTACGCCGACGGGTACCTGAAGCCGACGATCCCCGCCCGACGCGACGTCGCCGCCGCGATCCGCCGGCACCGTCCCGAGGTCGTCGTCACGCTCGATCCGAGCACCCGATGGTCATCCGACGGCTACATCACCCCCGGACCACCGTTCGGTCGGCGACCTGGTGCTGCACTCGGTCAACTCGGCGGCTTCGACCAGGCTGTGGGACCCGTCGCTGCTCACGAGGGCCTCGAACCAGGGGACGTCGCCGAGCTGTGGATGATGACGTTCGGCACCGGCGACGCGGTGGTCGACATCAGCGAGACGTTCGTCGTCAAGCTCGCGGCGCTGCGCGCCCATGTGTCCCAGCTCGGGGAGTGGGAGCCCGAACCGCTGAGGCGCGAGGTGAACGAGGCGCTGGGCGCGGTCGTGGATCGGCCGCTGTCGAGGGCTTCACGGTGCTGCGCTGGCGCGCTTAACGCGACAGACGTGGCCCGGCACCAGACACGGTCCGACGCACTCACGCCTCCCGCTCCTGAGAGGTGTCGTCAATGTCGGGGTGGTGTCGTCAACGCTGGGGTGTGGGCAGGACTTCGGCTCTTGCACGAACCGTCGCCCCCACCTCGAAGTTCGTGGGCCCAAGCCGGTGTTGCGACGTTCGGGGTGTAGCGAAGTTCGGGGTGGTGTAGCGAAGCTCGGGGTGGTGGTGGTAGTTCGGGTTGGGCGCGACGTTGTGCCCCACTCGAAGTTCGCGCGCAGTTCAGGACGGCAGGTGGGGGAGGTCGGTCAGCAGGCACTGGCGAGGGTGGACGTCGTCGCGACGGCCCAGGTAGGTCGGTGCGCGCAGGCGCAGCGCCTCGGTGACCTCGCCGTACTCGACGGTGCAGACCAGCTCGGGGCGGACCCAGTGCGCGTCGGCCGACAGCTCGTCGTCGGGCAGGAACGGCCGGTCGTCGACCGCGAGGTCGCGGAACCGCCAGGCAAGCTCCGCCCGCTCGCGCTCCGTCAGCCCGGACCCGACCCGCGCGACCCAGCGCAGGTCCGGCCCGTCCCACAGCCCGACGAGCAGACTGTACGGCTCGGTGCCGCTCGGGGAGTCCGACTTCGGCAGCCATCCACCGATCACGCCGTCGACGGTGTGGCGCACCTTGACCTTCACCCAGTCGGCGCTGCGCTGGCCCGGTCGGTACGGCGCGTCGGTCCGCTTGCCCACGATGCCCTCGAGACGCGCCTGGGTCGCAGCGTCGAACACCGCGGTGCCCTGGCTGCCGAGCACCTCACTGCGCCGCAGTGGCCCGCCGGGGACCAGCAGGTCGTCGAGCCTGGCCTGTCGTTGCTCGGTGCCCAGGCCGGTGAGGTCCTCGCCGTCGACGGCGAGCACGTCGAACGCCACATAGGTCACGGGGATCTCGCGGGCCATCCGGCGCGCCATGTGCTCGTCTCGGATGTTCATGCGCCGCTGCAGGCGTTCGAACGACGGCCGGCCCTCGCGGTCGAACGCCACGATCTCACCGTCGAGCACGGCGCTCCACGCGAGCACCCGCTCCCACAGTCCTGCGAGGTCGGGGTAGGTCGCGGCCACCTCGTTGCCGCGCCGGGTCCGCAGCGTGGTGCCGTGGGGTCGGCCCAGCCCCGGCCGGGTGCACGTCGCGATCGCCCGGACGCCGTCCCACTTGATCTCGAAGGTCCACCGTGGGTCGTCGAACGCCGCGTCGCGCGTGGCTGCGAGCATCGGGGCGTAGGTCCCGGGCGGCGCCGGCACGTCGATCCCATCGTCCATGCGCGACACCAGCCACTGCGACGCCTCGTTGCCGCGCGGCCGGAACAGATGCCATACGCCGCGGTGGCGGCGGCCGTGGAGGCGGAACGTCACCTTGTCGTCGGCCCACTCCCGCACGTCGTAGTCACCGGTGTCCCAGATGCGCATCGACCCCGCGCCGTACTCGCCGGCGGGGATCTCACCCGAGAAGTCGAGGTACTTCATCGGGTGGTCCTCGGTCTGCACCGCGAGGTGGGGCTCACCGCGGACGAGGGGCAGGCCCTTGGGCACCGCCCACGACCGCAGCGTCCCGCCCCGCTCGAGTCGCAGGTCGTGGTGCAGGCGGGAGGCCAGGTGGTGCTGGATCACGAATCGCGGGCCGCGCGCCTCGTCGGTCTCGGGCTCGTCGCCGCTCGGCTCCGGGGTCCGCTCGAAGTCGCGGATCGCCGCGTAGGGCGCGAGGTCACCCGGCTCCTCAGATGCGTCCCCATCCTCGGCGGCCGCCTCTTCCCTGGGCGTCGCGAGGCGGTGGTGTGGCTCGACGGGGCCTGGCGGGGGCAGACCCAGCGCGGCCATGGCCGACTCGAGCCGTTGTCCGCCCGCGAGCACGGGCGCGAACAGCTCGCTGCGCAGTGCCAGGTGCGGCCCGAAGGTGGCGATGGTGAAGTCCTGCGGCACGACGTCTCCGGCGACCTCGTCCCACGTCAGGGGCGTGGCCACGGGTGCATGGGGCTCGGGCCGCAGGCTCCACGTCGCCGCGATGTTGCGGCCCTCGGTGTTCATGTTGTGATCCAGGAACACCTTGCCGTCGCGTCGGTCGACGTCCCACACCATGGTCGTCCGCGCGGGGTCGGCGCGGTTGATCAGGGCGCAGCAGCGCTCGACAAAGGCGCGGACGTCGCCGTAGGCGTGCACCGGATCGAGCGGTAGGTAGACCTGCATGCCAGTGGCCCCCGAGGTCCGTGCGTACCCACGCAGCCCGAGCTGCTCCAGAATCGCCCGGACGTGCAGCGCCACGTCGCGCACGACCGGGAAGCCGACGCCGAAGGGGTCGAGGTCGAAGAAGGCGTAGTCGGGAGCGCCGAGCGATGTGACCCGGCTGTGCCACGGGTGCAGCTCGATGCAGCCGAGGTTGGCCAGCCAGCCCAGGCTCGCGCGGTCGGTGGGCACGACGTAGTCGATGCGGGCGCTCGACCTGATCGCGACGACCGGGGCGGTGGTGATCCACTCCGGCGTGTGCGGCGGTGCCTGCTTGGCGTAGAAGAAGTCGCCGAACGCTCCGTCGGGCATGCGCTTCATTGTCAGCGGCCGCTCGCGGACGTAGGGCAGCACCGCATCGGCGACCGTCAGGTAGTAGGCGACGACGTCGCCCTTCGTGTAGCCCTCGTCGGGCCAGAACACCTTGTCGAGGTTGGTCAGCCGCACCTCGCGCCCGTCGATGTCGGCATACCACGCGTCCCGCCGCCGCTCCATCGGCGGCAGCGCATTCCACGGCAGGGTGAACGGCCCGTCACCCACGGCGCGTCAGGGCGGGGCGAGGCAACTGCATGCACGCATTGTGACGCGGCACGTCCCGCGCGAACACCCGGTGCCACGCACGGTCGGCGGACATATGCTCATCAGTACCGGCGATCTACGGCGAAAGAGCGTGACATGCCGAGAAGTCTGTGGAAGGGCACGCTGTCGTTCGGCCTGGTCACGATCCCGGTACAGCTGTTCAGCGCGACCGAGAACCGCACGCCGAGCTTCAACCAGCTGCGCGAGTCGGATCACAGCCGGATCTCCTACAAGCGCGTCGCCAAGGCCGACGACGAGGAGGTCTCCTACGACGACATCGTCAAGGGCTATGAGTACGCACGCGACCACTACGTGGTGTTCACCAAGGACGAGCTCGACAGCCTCCGGCCCGCGTCCAGCAGGTCCATCGAGATCGAGCAGTTCGTCCCGCTCGAGCAGATCGACCCGATCTACTTCGACCGCACCTACTACCTGGCGCCTGAGCCGTCGGGCGCGAAGGCCTACGCGCTGCTCGCCGAGGCGATGACCGACGGCGGCAGCGTCGCGGTGTGCCGCATCACCCTGCGCGACAAGGAGTACCTGGCCACGCTCCGCCTGCTCCCCGGCCGGCCCCGCGTCCGCGACGAGTCCGATGATGACGCCGAGGACACGTCAGGTCCGCTGTTCGTGCTCGAGACCATGCACTGGCCGGACGAGATCCGCGCGTTCGACCTCGGCGAGGTGGACATCGACGAGATGCCCGAGCCACGCGACAAGGAGGTCGAGATGGCCAAGCAGCTCATCGCGAGCCTCACCGAGGACTTCGACCCCACGCAGTACCACGACACCTACCGCGAGCGGGTGCACGAGGCGGTCGAGGCCAAGGTCGAGGGCCAGGAGGTCACCGTCACCGAGGAGGCGGAGGAGGAGGCGCCGGTCGTCGACCTCATGGCCGCGCTGCGCCAGTCTGTCGAGCGGGCTGAGGAGCGACGCAAGCAGGAGGCCTCGTGATGCGCCTGGTCCTGGTCGTCGCCTTCATCGTCGTCCCGCTGCTCGAGCTCGCCATCATCATCCAGGTCGGCGATCTCATCGGTGCAGCGCCGACCATCCTGCTGCTGCTGGCCGTCTCGCTGGCGGGTGCCTGGCTCGTGCGGCGCGAAGGGACGCGAGCGTGGATCAGGTTCACGGACGCGCTGCGCAGCGGTCGCGTTCCCGCCGACGAGGTGCTCGAGGGCGCCATGGTGCTGTTCGGCGGTGCGCTGCTGCTCACGCCGGGGTTCGCCACCGACGCGGTCGGCCTGCTGCTGATGATCCCTCCGATCCGCGCGGTGATCGCAGTGACGCTCAAGCGGCGCCTCGGTGCGCGCTTCACCGTGACGTCGCTGAGCGGCACGGCGGGACGCCGCCCACCGCAGGCGCGGCGGCGGGACGAGGTGGTCGACGTCGAGGTCGTCAACATCGAGCGCAGCGGCGACCGTGCGGGCACCGGCACGACCACGCGTAACGGGGATATCCACAGCAACGGCACCGGTTCCGCCTGATCCGCCCGCGCAGTGCCTACGCTGCGCAGGTGTGATCCGTACACCGACGCAGCAGCGCGCGTGGGACGACCTGCTCGCTGTCCACCAGCCACGCCCGGCACCGGACCCCTCGTGGGTGCCGGGCCTGCGCGTTCGAGTCGAGCGCGCCGCCGAACGCGCGGCAGGGCACCTCGAGCAGGGCGTGACGCTGCGGGTCAACAAGACAGCGCTCGACGCGCTGGACTGTGACGGCCGCTACCTGGACCTGCGGACTCAGCCGTTCACGTGGTCCGAGCGGCTGCTGGCGGGCAAGCTCGCCCACCGCGCGATCGAGCTCGACCACGCCGGCGGGTTCCAGCGGCCCGTCACCGAACTCGTCACCCACGTCTGGATGGAGACCGCGACCGACCGCGGGTCGGCCGCCGCGTTCGTTGCGGCCCTGTGCGGCGTCGCCGCCGACAGCCTGCGTGGCACCGTGACCGAACGGGTCATCACCTTCCGCGAGTCGTTCCCCGTGCTGCCCTCGTCGGCGGAGGTGCGCGCGGAGAAGCCCTACACCGTCCGGCTGGCGGACGGCGCCGTCATGCTGCGCGGTGTGCCCGACCTGGTGCTGGGTCGCGCGACCGCGCGCGAGCGCCGCGTGCTGCTCGTCGACCTCAAGACCGGCAGCCGCAGCGGCCGACACCTGCACGACATGCGCTTCTACGCGCTGCTGGCGACCCTGGCCACCGGCGTCGCGCCGTTCCGTGTGGCGACCTACTACCTCGATGAGGCGTCCTGGGAGCACGAGGACATCGAGTTGGACCACCTCGAGGCCGCCGCCCGCACGGTCGCCGCGAAGGTCGAGCGCGCGGGGGAGCTGGTCGACGCGCCGCCGCCGGCCGACCAGCTGCGCCTTGAGCCGGGCCCCGCGTGCCGCTGGTGCACGCGTTCCGCCGTGTGCCCGGTGAGCACCGCCGACTTCGACTGACCTCGAGCAGCGTAGCGGTAGGTCGCGGCCAGACCTCGAGCAGCGTAGCGGCAGGTCGCGGACTGATCGCACGTGACCGGTACCGTGGCGGTCCACCGTCGGCGCGGGTGCCGACGGGACCGGATCGGGCCGCCGGCCGACCTGCCGCCGGTGCTCTGCCGAGCACCCCCGGTCCGCAGGACACGCGTCCGCCACGATCACCGACTGACTCCCACCGCATGGGGCCACGATGACCACAGCAGCAGCCTTCTTCGACCTCGACCGCACGCTCATGTCCGGCAGCAGCGCCTACTACTTCGGCAAGGCCGCCTACCGCGAGGGCCTGCGTCCCTGGCACCGCATGCTCAGCGACGTCGTCGCCACGCTGGTGTTCCGCGCGTTCGGTGCGTCCGACGAGAAGTCCGAGGCCGTGCGTGACGCGATCCTTGAGAGCGTCGCAGGCAAGGCGGCCGCCGACCTGCACCGCATGGCGCCCGGGGTCATCGAGGAGATCCTCCCGCAGATCCGTCCCGAGGCGCAGGCCCTGCTCGACATGCACGAGGCCGCGGGACGTGACGTCTACATCGTGTCCGCGAGCCCGGTCGAGATCGTCGGAGAGTTGGCACGGTCGCTGGGCATCGAGGGCGGTCTGGGTACCGTCAGCGAGATCGTCGACGGCGTCTACACCGGTCGTCTCGACGGGCCGTTCCTGTTCGGCGAGGGCAAGGCAACCAAGATCCGCGAGATCGCCCAGCAACGTGGTTACTTCCTGCAGGACTGCTACGCCTACAGCGACTCCGGCAGCGACCTGCCGATGATGCAGTTGGTCGGCAACCCGGTCGCGGTCAACCCGGATCGCGCGCTGCAGGCCGTGGCCCACCGACGCGGCTGGCCCGTGGTGGAGTTCAACCTGACCGGACGCCGCCGGCGGCGCACGGCCCTGTCCGGCGGCTTCGGTGTGATCGCCGCGACCGGCGGCTACGTCCTCGGGCGCATCCACACGGAGCGGCAGATCCGTCGACTGCTCGACCAGACCACCACCAGACGGTGGCGGCGTCGTGACTGAGCGCCTCCGGCTGACCTCGCCCTACATCGAGGTTCTCGAGGCGCAACGGGCCGCACTGGTCGCCGCGCTCGCGCCGGTGCTGACGGCCGATGACATCGACCTCGCCCACCGCGAGAGCGCGCGCTTGTCGGTGCGGTTGGACGCCAGCCCATTGGAGGAAAGGACCGCGGCCGCCGTCGACCGCGGCGAAGGCCCGGACCTGCCGGTCTCCGGCGGCGACCGCGACGGCGGGGGGTGGGCGTCGGCACTACGGCTGGAGGGCATGCCCAGCCAGGACATCGCCGCCATCGAGTACCGGGGCGTGCGCGCGGCGCAGGCCGAGGAGGCGGGGCTCGCGGCGACCTTCTTCGACGCGCCGGCCACCACCCTGGCACGCGTGCAGCGGCACGTCGCGGCAGGCCTGATCGACGACGAGCGGCTGGGCACCCTGCGCAGCACGAGCCGCGCGGTGCACGATGGTGCGCAGGGGCGGGTGATCTTCCACGCGCCCCCGCCCGAGCGGCTGCCCGATCTCCTCGCCGACCTCGACGCGTGGGTGCGTCGGGCACGCTCAGGGCACGATCCGCTGGTCATCGCAGGCGTCGTGCACGCCCGGCTGCTGCACTGGCGGCCGTTCGAGGCCGGCAACGGCCGCGTGGCGCGGCTGGCTTCACGGATCGCCCTCCGGGCCAGCGACGGCGATCCGTGGGGAATCGCGGTGCCCGAGCGCGTCCTGGTGCGCGATCCGCTGAGCTACGCGATCGAGATCGCCGCCACCATCCGGCGTCGCACCGACCTACGGCCCTGGAACGAGCGCGCGGCCGAGGCCGTGGTCGCGAGCCTGGAGCATGTCGCGCGTCGTCTTCGGCTCGCCCCCGAGGGCGTCGACGCGCGAGCAGTGCGTGCGGGCGGTGCGGTCGCCCCTGGCGACACGGTGACGGTGCCGCAGGTCGCAGGGGCGACGGGTCTGGACCGCGGTGCCGCACTGGTCCAGTGCAACCTGCTCTGCTGGGCGGGTGTGCTGTGCCGCGACGCGGGCACGCATGGGCTCAGGTATGTGCGGCCGACCTAGCCAGGACGTGTCCGATCGGGACGTGTCCGATCGGGCAGGAAGATCGGCCCCGAATCAATGGCATTATCCGCCTGCAGTTGCATGCTCCGATCGTGGTAGGGGATAATCTACGATCGTGATAGGAGCCGGTACACGGGGTAGGGCTCCGTGGCCAGGCGTGAGAGCCCTCAAGAGGAGAGCAAACGTGACCAAGCTTCGGAAGCACGCGGCAGCAATCGCGCTGGCCGGCCTGCTCGCATTGTTCGGTACCGCCTGTGCGTCTGACAGCGGTGGCGACGGTGGCGAGACAGAGGCGGGCGCGAGTGAGCCGGCAGCCACCTCGGAGGCCGCCAGCTGACAACCAGATCTCAGGCCGTGGTCCAACACGAGCGCACACGTCGCAGGTCGGTCCGCGGACACCAAAATCAGCACAGGCCCCCAGCCGAAACGGCGGGGGCCTGTCCCATTGTGCGGAGCTGTGGCCGGGCCGAGTGGGACGGGTGCGATGCCCCCGACCTGCAGCATGAGCGCGGTGGGACGCCGGCCATCACGGCCGGACCGCCTCGATCAGCTCGGCGCGCAGCGCGGACAGCTCGTCGCTGAGGCGGACCACGCGGCGGTGCCCGTCCTCGCCGAGCTGCGTGATGCCGTCCCGGCAGCGCGCAGCGATGGTGGCGATGTCGTCGGCGTCACGGCAGCGCCGACCGTCGTGCATGACCGGCGTGAGCAGGGCGTGCCCGTCGTGCTGTTCGTGGTCGAGGCCGACGATGTCTCCCGTCACGGTCCGCCACACCTGCTTGCGGCCCGGGTTGGACGTCTTCTCGGGTGACCCCGAGAGCTTGAGCGTCGGCCGGCCGGCGACCTCGGCAACCTTGTAGACGCCCGAGAACGTCGGGTCGCTGCGCGCAGTCACCATCGCCGTGCCGACGCCGTACGCGTCGATCGGTGCACCGGCGTCCTCGAGTGCGGCGATCCTCTCCGCGTCCAGATCCCCGGAGGCGATGATGGTGACGTCGTGCAGGTCGGCTGCATCCAGCTGCGCACGGGCGCCGCGGGAGAGCTCGTCGAGGTCACCCGAGTCGAGGCGGACCCCCCGCAGGCGGTGTCCGCGCTCCGCGAGCTCGCGGGCGACGGTGATCGCGTTGGGCATGCCGAGCGCGAGCGTGTCGTAGGTGTCGACGAGCAGCACGCAGTCGTCTGGGAACACCTCGGCGTACGCCCTGAAGGCGTCGAGCTCGCTGGGGAACGCCATGATCCACGAGTGCGCCTGCGTGCCGGACACCGCCAGGCCGAACCGCCGCGCGGCCTCGACGTTGGACGTGGCCGTGCAGCCTCCGATGACCGCGGCGCGGCTCGCCGTCAGCGCGCCGTTCGGGCCGTGGGCACGGCGGGCCCCGAACTCCAGCACCGGCTTGCCGCCGGCCGCCTGCACGACCGCGCGCGCGTGGCTGGCCACCAGCGAGGCGTAGGCCACGCGGTTGATCAGCAGGGTCTCGACCCACTGGGCCTGCAGCAGCGGTCCGGTGATCCGCATGAGCGGCTCGTTGCCGAAGACCGGCGTGCCCTCGGCGATCGCGAGCACCTCGCATGCGAAGCGCTCGCTGCGCAGGCGGTCGAGGAACGGGGCCGGGAGGCGGTCGAGCTCGGTGAGCCAGGTGATGTCGGCGTCGTCGAAGTGCAGGTCGTCCAGCTCGTCGACGACCTGCTCGACGCCCGCGAGCACGACCTGGTCGATCCCGCCGGGTGGGTGCCGGAAGAACAGGTCGAACGTGGCGGTCACATCGGCCATGTCGGCGTCTACGTAACCGGCCATCATGGTCAGCTCGTAGAAGTCCGTGAACAGCGCCTGGCTCACGACGGTGCCTGCCTGCCGCGGGCCTGCGCCGGCGGCGTGCCGCCGCAGGTCATGTCGGCATGTTCCCGCCGTCGCCGTCGCCGAGTGCAGCCGGCGCGAGCAGGCGAAGCAGTTCGCTGCCGTACCTGCGGACCTTGGTGGTGCCGAGGCCGTGGACCGCGAGCAGCTCGGTGACCGACGTGGGGCGGGTCGCTGCCAGCTCGGTCAGGGTGCGGTCGTTGAAGACGACGTAGGGCGGCACCTCGTCGCGCCGGGCCCGTTCCAGCCGCCAGGCCCGCAGCTCACCGGCGAGCCGGTTGTCACCCGTCGATGCCTTCGTCCTGCGTCCTTGGCGGCTGCGTTGGCTGATGTCGTCGAGGAAGCGCGACGGCCGGCGCTTGACCAGCTTCCCCGACCAGCCGGGACGTTGCTCGGCCCATGACATCCACAGATGGCGCCGCGCCCGGGTCATGCCGACGTACAGCAGCCGCCGCTCCTCAGCCAGGTCCTCTGCGGTCACCGCATAGGAGATCGGCACCATGCCCTCCTCGAGGCCGACCAGGCACACCGCGTCGAACTCGCTGCCCTTCGCCTTGTGCAACGTCAGCAGTGTGACAGCCGGCCGCGCGGGATGGGAGCCGCCGGACGTGCGCGCCCGCTCGGCGAGCTCGCGTACCACGCCGGCAAGATCGATGTTCTCGTGCTCGTCGACGATGCGGGTCACGAACTCGTACAGCGCCGACAGGTTGCGCCACCGCTGGCGGGCCGCCTGGCCGCTCGGCTCGCGCCGGGGATGCCAGCTCAGCCGCTCGCGCAGCAGCTGCTCCACGACGCGCTCAGGGGCGCGGGCCCCCGCCGGGCGCGTCCCGGGTTGCGGTGGCGGTGCACCGCTCGGGGCCGGGGGACGGTCGACGGCCTGGCGGATCGCCCGCAGGGCCTGGCGGACCTCGGTGCGTTCGAAGAAGCTGCGGTCACCGTGCACACGGGCCGGCACGCCGGCGCGCTCGAACGCCTCCTCCCACGCCTGGGTCTGGCTGTTGGTGCGGACGCACACGGCGATCTCGCCGACGGGGACGCCGTCGTCGATGAGGTCGCGGATCCAGTCCAGCGCACGCGCGCGCTCGACCCTGTCGTCGTCGCAGGCCATCAGCGTCGGGCGGGGGCCTTCGTCAACCTGAGCGCGCAGCTGCCTGGCGCCTGCCGAGCCCGCCCGCAGCAGCCGGTTCGCGACATCGAGGACGGGCGCGGTCGACCGGTAGTTGTCGGTCAGCGTCACGACGGTGGCGTCGGGGAACGACGCCTTGAAGTCCAGCAGGTACTCGCTGGTCGCACCCGAGAAGCTGTAGATGGTCTGATCAGGGTCGCCCACGACGCACAGCTCGTCTCGATCGCCCAGCCAGCGCCGCAGCAGCTGCCACTGCGCCGGGTTGACGTCCTGGAACTCGTCGACGGTGAAGAACCGGTAGCGGTCACGCACCTCGGTGGCCACCGCGTCATCGGTCATCAGGTCGGCGGCGACGTGGAGCATGTCGTCGAAGTCGATCAGGCCGCGCTCGGACTTGATCGCCTCGTACCGTGCGAACACCGCCGCCATCTGGGACGGGGGCAGTGGTGCGTCGCGGTGGCGGGCGGCCTGCTCGTAGCGCTCGGGTGCGACCAGGCGCGCCTTGGCCCACTCGATCTCGGCCGCGAGGTCTGAGGCCTCGACGCCAGCCGACCGCGCGACCGGCAGCAGCAGCGGCACCTTGCGGTCCAGCACGTCCGGCTGCGGGGTCTCGTGGGCGCGGGGCCAGAAGTACCGGATCTGGGCGAACGCCGCGGCGTGGAAGGTGGTCGCGCGCACGCGGCCCTCGATGCCCATGCGGTTCAGCCGCGCCTTGAGCTCGGCGGCGGCGCGCTCGGTGAAGGTCATGGCCAGCACCTGGTCGGCGCGGGCGACGCCGCTGTGGATCTGGTTGGCGATCCGGTGCGTGATGGTGCGCGTCTTGCCGCTGCCGGCGCCGGCGATGATGCACACCGCTCCTCGAATGGCGCAGACGGCGGCCGCCTGGTCCGGCGACAGGCCTGCGGTCAGCGGGTGGGCACGGGTCGGCGCGTCGGTCACGGTGTCGGGGCATGGAGGCATATCGCTCGCAGCCTAGAGGCTCAGGCGGTAGGCGGGTCGGCGCCGTCACCGTCGAGCTGTGCACGCAGCGCCTCGGGCGACGTCACCGGCTGCTCGCACACGAAGTGGTGGCAGACGTAGGCCGTCGGCTGGCCGTTGCGCAGCGGGCGGTCGCGCAGCAGCCCGACGGTCGGGGCGTCCGGGTCGACGTGGCCGACAGCGAGGACCGCACCGGGCCGCCACCGTTCCCGGTAAGCAGCGACCAGCGCGTCGCGTGCCGGCGACGGCGCACCGACCACGGCGACCTCCGTCGACGGTGCGAGGTGGCGCTCGATCGCGCAGAGCAGCTGGCCGAACGCCAGCGGCATGGACGCCGCCGCCGCGGCCAGCGTCGCGATCGTAGCCGAGGCGGCCTCCGCGTGCGCCGGGTCGCCGGTCAGCGCGGCCAACCGCAGGTGCACGTCGGCCATCACGCTGCTCGACGACGGGATCGCGTTGTCGAGCAGCTCGCGCGGTCGTGCGATCAGCTGCTCGCCGTCGGCGGGCGTGGTGAAGTACGTGCCGTCGTCGTCGCGGAAGCGCGCGTCGGCGTCGGCCGCCAGCCGGACCGCCCAGTCCAGCCACTGCGGGTCGTGGCCCGCCTCGTACAGGTCGAGCAGGCCCTGCGCGAGGAAGACCACGTCCTCGGCGAACGCGGGGATGCCGGCACCGTGGCCGGGGGCCCAGCGGTGGAGGAGTCGGCCCTCGTCGTCGACCATCGTCGTCGTGAGGAAGCGGGCCGTGCGACCCGCGGCGGCGATCCACGTGGGACGGTCCAGCGCCGCGCCGGCCGTGGCGAGCGCACCGAGCGTGAGCGCGTTCCAGCTGACGAGCACCTTGTCGTCGGTCGCCGGTGGCACACGGGTCGCGCGGACGGCTGCCAGCTCGTCGCGCAGGCGCCGTCGCTCGGCGAGCACCTCGTCGTTCTCGGGCAGCGTGGCGGTCTCGTGGATGATCGACGTGCCGTCGGGGATGTGCCCGTGCGGGTCGTTGACGTTGCCCCGGACCGTCACGCCCCACCGCGCGGCCCACGTTGCAGGGTCGACCCCGGCCGCCTGCGCGGCCCCGGCGAACTCCTCGTGGGTCCACACGTAGTACTTGCCCTCCTGGCCCTCCGAGTCGGCGTCCATCGCGCACGCGAATCCGCCCGCGTCGTCAGCCAGGTCCTCGAACAGCCACGCGACGGTCTCGTCGGCCACACGGACGAACCTGGGATCGCCTGTGACCTGCGCCGCATGCGTGTAGGTCCGCAGCAGCAGGGCGTTGTCGTAGAGCATCTTCTCGAAGTGGGGGACCAGCCACCGGCGGTCGGTCGCGTAGCGGGCGAAGCCCCCGCCGACGTGGTCGCAGATTCCGCCGCGTGACATCGCCGTCAGCGTCTGGGCGGCGGCCTCGAGCGCCGGACCGTGGCCGGTGCGCTGGGCGTGCGCGAGCAGGAAGTCGAGCACCATCGCCTGGGGGAACTTCGGCGCCGACCCGAACCCACCCTCGTGGCGGTCCCACTGCGCCAGCACCGCGTCGGCGGCTGCGCGGGCGAGCTCTTCGCTGGCGTCGCCCGTCGCCGCGGGGCTGGCCGACACCGCCTGCAGGCGCTCGCTGAGCTGGCGGCCGGCGTCGTCGACGCGGTCGCGCTGGTTGCGCCAGATGTCGGCGACCGACACCAGTACGCGGATGAAGCCGGGCATGCCGCCGCGGTCCTCACGCGGCCAGTAGGTGCCGCCGAAGAACGGCTGGCCGTCGGGCGTCAGGAAGACGCTCATCGGCCACCCACCGCGTCCCGTCAGCGCCTGCACGGCGTTCATGTACACCGCGTCGACGTCGGGCCGCTCCTCGCGGTCGACCTTGATGGACACGAAGTCGGCGTTGAGCAGGTCGGCGACCCTGGGGTCCTCGAACGACTCGTGGGCCATGACGTGGCACCAGTGGCACGCTGAGTAGCCGACCGACAGGAAGACCGGCCGGTCCTCGGCGCGCGCCCGCGCGAAGGCCTCGTCACCCCACTCGTACCAGTCGACCGGGTTGTCGGCGTGCTGGCGCAGGTAGGGGCTCGCGGCGTCGGCGAGGCGGTTCATCGCTCAGCGCTCTTTCGATCGCGGACGCGGTCGCCGACGACGGGCGTGTCGCCTGCGGTACCGTCGGGTCGCGCCAGCCGGATGTGGGGAGCCCAGCGTGACCACCAGCGCGGCTCGGCCAGCAGGCACCACAGCGTCGCCGGGTCGCCGCCGTCCTGTCGCGCCGTGGCGGTGACGGCGCAGCGCACGGGCACGGCGGTCGGGTCCATGCCCCCAGCGTGCCCGCACCTCGCCCGGTGGACACCGACCGTCGTCGGCGACCGTCTCGATGGTCCGGGACACGACGGTCGGGTCGCACGTGCGCCCGATCGACGGGTTGCCAGCATCGAACATGTGTTCGATACTGGGTAGCGATGAGGCGAACGTTGGGCGACCTGCAGCGGCCGGACGGCACGGACCGCGGGCAGCTGCCGCTGACGCTGCAGACGGCGCGCCGGGTGACGACGCCCGAGTTCGCGGGTGTGACGTTCCTCGAGGTCGAGGCGAAGTCGGCGCTGAACGCCGTCCGCGGCATGCCGTTCTCGTGGAGCATCAACCCGTACCGCGGGTGCACGCACGCGTGTTCCTACTGCCTCGCGGGCGACACGCCGATCCTGATGGCCGACGGTGGTGCGGTCGCGTTGCGCGACGTCCGCGTCGGTGACCGGATCTGGGGAACGCAGCGGGAAGGCCGGTACCGCCGGTTCGTCCAGACCACCGTCCGCGACCACTGGTCGGTGACCAGGCCCGCGCACCGGGTCACGTTGTCCGACGGCGGCGCGCTGATCGCGAGCGCCGACCATCGCCTGCTGACAGAGCGCGGGTGGCGCCACGTCGCGCAGGCGCCGGCGCGCGAGCCCCGACGACCGCGCGTGACCGTCGGCGACTGGCTCGCGGGGCCGCGCGGCATCGTCCGCGCGGGACGGCCACTCGAGTTGGCGACCCGCGTCGTGCGTGCCGAGCCGCTCGATGTCGAGCTCGAGCTGTTCGACATGACGACCGGGACCGGTGACTTCGTCGCCGCCGGCGTGGTCAGCCACAACTGCTTCGCCCGCCCGACGCACAGCTACCTGAACCTGTCGCCGGGCGCGGACTTCGAACGGACGCTCGTGGTCAAGACGAACGTGGTGGACGTGCTACGTGCCGAGCTCGCGCGGCCCGGGTGGCAGGGCGAGCCGGTCGCGTTGGGCACCAACACGGATCCCTACCAACGGTGCGAGGGGCGGTACCGGCTGCTGCCTGGCATCATCGAGGCGCTGGCCTCGGCCGCCACGCCGGTGTCGATCCTGACCAAGGGGACCCTGATCACCCGCGACATCGCCCTGCTCGCCGCAGCGGCCGAGGAGGTCGACGTGGCCGCGGCGCTGACGGTCGGCATGCTCGACGAGGACTGCTGGCGGCGCAGCGAGCCGGGCACGCCGCATCCCCGGGCGCGGCTCGACGCGGTGCGAAAGCTCAACGATGCTGGTGTGCGGACCGGCGTGATGCTTGCGCCGATCATGCCGGGCATCAACGACGACGCACCGCAGCTCGACGCGCTGATCGACGCGGCCGCCGCCGCCGGTGCGACCCACATCACGGCCATCGTGCTGCACCTGCGCTCCGGCGTGCGCGAGCTGTTCATGCCGTGGCTGCGTCAGGAGCATCCGAACCTGGTGCCGCGCTACGAGGCGCTGTACCGCAGCGGCTCGGCGTCAGCCCGGTACCGCGAGGAGGTGCAGGCGTTCGTGCGCGGGCGCCGGGCCGCGGCGTGGCGGCGCCACGGCCATCCCACGCCCCGTGGGGCGCGTGACGCGGGCGCCGGGCGGCGGGGATCGGCGGGAGTGGGTGGGGTCCGTTCCGGTCCGGACCCGACCCGCGCCGCACGCGCGCACGCCGCCCAGCAGCTGAAGCTGCTGTGACGACATGGCATGCCTGTCCGTGGTTGTGTGGTCGCGAAGGGTCGGTTGCCGTACCGTGCCGATGGGCAGGCTGCAGTCCGGGTGGCCATCGCGGGAGAGTACGTGCATGGGACGCGACATCGACAAGACCGAGTTCAGTCGCGAGGACCGCACTCGGTACCGCGACAAGGTCAAGGCCAACCTCTCCGCGCTCGAGCAGCTCGTGCGCGAGGGCCGGTTCGAGACCGGACGGCGGCTATGCGGTGTCGAGTGTGAGGTCTACATCACGGATCAGCGCTCGGACCCCGCGGCCATCAACGCCAAGCTGCTCGAGAAGCTCGCGTCCGACGAGTTCCAGACAGAGCTCGCGCAGTTCAACATCGAGTTCGGCAACCAGCCGCGCCGCCTTGCCGACCACGTGTTCCACGCGATGGAGGTCGAGCTGCGTCGCAGCCTCAACCATGCCCACGCGATGGCCGAACACCTCGACGCGCGGGTCGTCATCATCGGCATCCTGCCGACGCTGACCGACTTCGACATCACCGAGCAGAACCTGTCGGCGAACTCCCGCTACAAGGCACTCAACGACATGATCCTTGCCCAGCGCGGCGAGGACATCCACATCCGCATCGAGGGTGACGAGACCTTCGAGACGATGACCGACTCGATCCTGTTCGAGGCGGCCTGCACCTCGGTGCAGCTGCACCTGCAGGTCGATCCGAAGGACTTCGCCCTGTACTGGAACACGGCGCAGGCGCTGTCGGCCCCCCTCGTCGCCGTCGGCGCAAACTCGCCGTTCCTGCTGGGCAAGCAGCTGCACCACGAGACGCGCATCGCGCTGTTCGAGCAGTCGATCGACACGCGCACCGAGGAGCTCGCCCAGCAGGGTGTCAGGCCGCGCGTGTGGTTCGGGGAGCAGTGGCTGACCGAGGGCCTGTTCGAGCTGTTCGACGAGAACGTCCGCTACTTCCCGGCCCTGCTCCCGCTGTGCGACGAGGAGGACCCGCACCAGATGATCGCGGAGGGCCAGGTGCCGCAGCTGCGCGAGCTCACCCTGCATAATGGCACGATCTGGCGCTGGAACCGTCCGGTGTACGAGGTCAGCCGCGGCCGCCCGCACATGCGGGTCGAGAACCGCGTGCTGCCGGCCGGTCCCAGCGTGCCCGACATCGTCGCCAACGCCGCCTTCTACTACGGCCTGCTGCACGGCCTGGCGTCACGTGAGCGGAGGATCTGGACGCAGATGAGCTTCGAGGCCGCGCGCGACAACTTCTTCGCAGCGGCGCGCAACGGCCTCACGGCCGAGCTGTACTGGCCCGGTGTGGGTGCGCACGTGCCGGTGACCGAGCTGATCGTGCGCCACCTGCTGAGCATCGCCGAGGACGGCCTGCGCGACTGGCAGGTCAACGACAGTGACATCGACTACTACCTGGGCATCATCGAGGAGCGCGTGCTGTCCGGGCAGAACGGCGCCACCTGGCAGATCGCCGCGTGGCGTCGTCTGCGCGACGCAGGGCTCGACGAGAACGACGTGTTCCGCGAGCTCGTCAGCCATTACCACTCGCGGTCGTTCGCGGGCTCGCCGGTCCACACCTGGTCCATGCCCTAGCGGGGGCCGTCGTCCGCACGACTCGTACGCCGCCGCGGTGGCGTCGGCGTGGCAGCCGGTCCGGCGCACCGGTGTTCGCTGCCACGGTGGCGTGGGTGTGGCAGCCGGTGCCGGGTGACCGGCACGCGCTGCCACGCTCAGTCGGTGATCCCCGCGAACAGTGAGTCCTCGGGGATCGGGGCGTCGACCCGGCTGCGGGCGAGCTCGAACTCCTCCCAGGGGTACACGTTGCGGATGATGTCCTCCGACAGCGTGAACCAGCGGCCGTCCGGGTCGACCTGCGTGGCGTGGGCGAGCAGCGCCTGCCGGGCGACCGTCAGGTAATCGCCCACGTCGACGCGCGTGGTCGTCGGGTCGTCGCCGTCCTCCCACCGCTCGAGCCACTCGCTGAACGGCGACTCGAGGCCGCTGTCCTGGCACGCCTGGTGCATCGCCTCGAGCTTGCGTCGTGTGAACACGCCCATGTAGTACAGCTTGGACACCTCGAACGGCGCGCCGGTGTCGAGGAACCGCCCGGGGTCGGCCGCCGCCTCGTAGGCCGCCACCGTGACGTCGTGGCACCGGATGTGGTCCGGGTGCTGATACCCCCCGCCCTCGGGATAGGTCAGCAGCACATCTGGGCGCTCGGCACGGATCAGCTCGACCAGCCGGCGGACGACCTCATCGATCTCGACGTTGTAGAACGCGTCGTCGGCGACCTTGCTGCCGTCGCCGTCGAAGTCCTCCACGTAGCCCGAATCGGGGTACCCGAACGCCCAGTGATCGGTGACGCCGATGATCTCGAGCGCCCGTGCCAGCTCCTCCTCGCGGATCTCGATCATCCGCTCCTTGACACCCGGGCGGTCCATCGCCGGGTTGAGGACGTCGCCCGCGCCACCGTCGGTGAGCGTGACCACCGAGATCCGGTGGCCCTCCTTGGCGTAACGGGCCATCGTGGCCGCGCCCTTCGACGACTCGTCGTCGGGGTGAGCGTGCACAAACATCGCATGCAGGTCGGACATGGGAGCCAGCTTAGTCGCGCTGGTGCGGACGGCTCCCGCGGGACGCGTCGCCGCGGGCCGACGGCATCTCAGTCGCCTGCGGGACCGACGTCGAGTTCCCGCCATCCGGCACGCCACTGCTCGGCGAGGCCCTCCATCGCCGGATCGTCGTCGAGCGCCGCGATGGCCGACCGCAGCTCGGCGACGACCTCCACGACGGCATCGCGTGGGCCGTGCACGCGCAGCACGCAGTCCGCTCCCGGGTAGGATCCGATGCGCACGTCCGGCCGGCGTCGCTCCAGCTCCTCGAGCAGCGGGGTCAGCAGCGACTCCGGGTAGGGGTGAGTCAGCTGCTCGGTGTGGCCGGGTGTGCCGAGTCCGGCGAGCAGCGACGATTCGAGGTGCCTCACCAATGACCGGAACTGCTCGGGAACGCCCGGCAGCACCACGATGCCCACACCGCCGCCGGCGGGGCCGCCGTCGAGGTCGATGTGCGCCGACGGTGGCCCGGTCTCAAGGATCGGGCGCGCACCGTGCGGGACCCGTGCCAGCTTGGTAAGCGCCGCGCGCTGCAGGTCGTCGACCGCGCGGCCCTCGTCCTCGAGCCGCGTGATGATGCGTCCGACCATGGCGTCGAGCGCCGGATCGGTGACCAGGTCGACCTGCAGGAAGGCGGCGACAGACGCCATCGTGCGGTCGTCCGGTGTCGTACCGATGCCACCCGACGTGAACACGACCCGTGGGCCGCCGCGGGTCAGCTCCGCCGTGAGAGCCTCGGCGATGGCCGCCTCCTCGTCCGGCACCACCGAGATGCGGTCCAGCGGGATCCCCAGGGTGTACAGGCGACCTGCCAGCCAGCCGGCGTTGCTCTCCCGGACGAACCCGTCGAGGATCTCGTCGCCGATCACCACGATCGAGGCGCGCGCCTGCCCGCTCACCGCCGCCGCGTCCGTCGAGTCGTCACGTCCGCGAGGATACCGGCGCGGGTGCCCACTACGATGCGCGGCAGGCCATCAGCACCGACGCAGTGGGACGCGGATGTACACCAGCACCGAGGACGCCCGCTCCGACCTGTTCCTGTCCGGCGCCGTGTACGTCATCGGCCCGGCTGTGTTCCAGATCGTGCGCAACCTGCTCCGGCTCGACCTGCTTCCCGGCGCGACCAGCGTGCTCGAGCTCGTCATCCCCGTTGCGACCACGGCACTGGTCCCGTACCTGCTGATGCGATATCGCGGCGAGTCGTTCGGCCAGTTCGGCTACGGAGCCGGCCTGCCGCCCAACTTCGGGGTCGGCCTGCTCATGGCCCTGCCGATCGTCGTCGCCAGCGTCCTCACCGGCGTCGTCGTCGGCGGTGATCCACGGGCGGGCCTCGGCATCACCGCGCTGCTGTTCGGCCAGCCCCTGGCGTTCCTCGCGCGGCTGCTGAGCTGGGTGGGGCTGGGGTACCTGGCCGTCTACGCGACCGTCAAGGCCCGTGACGCCTTCCGCAGCGACTACCGCACGGTCCGCGAGGAGACGATCACCATCGGGCGGATCCTGGCGATGGTCGCCGTGGTGGGCGTTTCGATCGCACTGCTGCTGACCCGGCCCGACGCGGTCGGGATGGCAGGTGGGGAGCTGTTCGCGGCGATCGTGCTGCCACCCCTCGGCGCGGCCGGCAGCGTCGGCCTGCTGTTCCTGCTGCTGCGCGGCCCGTCGGCGACCAGCCGGGCAACGATGCTGACTCCTGTCGTGCTGCTGGCGCTGGGACCGTTCCAGCTGTCGTTCAGCCTGACGGGGATCGCGCTGAGCGTCAGTCGGGCCGCGGCCTACGCGGGTGTCGGCCTGGTCATCGCCGCCCTCCAGGAGTCGAGGCGGTCGGCGGTCGCGATCCTGGGCCTGACGCTGGCGATCGCGCTGCTGTCCACGCTGTAGCTGACCGGTGGCGCCTGGTGTCGCGGGAGCTAGCATCCCTCGCACCGGCGCCTGCGTGCCCGGTTCCGACATCCTCCGCGCCAGCCGACGAGGTTCCGACGTGGCCGAGTACCAGTTCGTGATGAAGGGCCTGACCAAGGTCGTTCCCCCGAGCAAGGAGATCCTTTCCAACATCTGGCTGTCGTTCTTCCCCGGCGCCAAGATCGGCGTGCTCGGTCCCAACGGTGCGGGCAAGTCGACGGTGCTCAGGATCATGGCCGGCGTCGACACCGACTTCGAGGGCGAGGCGTGGCCGGCGGCCGGCGTATCGGTCGGCTACCTGCCGCAGGAGCCGGAGCTGGATCCATCGACCGACGTGCGTGGCAACGTGATGGCGGGGCTCGGCGGCCAGGCACGCCTGCTCGAGCGCTTCAACGAGCTGTCGGCCAGGATGGCCGAGCCGCTCGACGACGCCGAGATGGCGAAGGTCTACGAGGAATTCGCCGAGGTCTCCGACGCCATCGACGCCGCCGGCGCATGGGACCTCGACCGCACACTGGACATCGCGATGGACGCGCTTCGCGTTCCGCCCGGCGATGCCGAGGTGACCACGCTGTCGGGTGGCGAGCGCCGCCGGGTCGCGCTGTGCCGGCTGCTGCTGTCGCGGCCGGACCTCCTGCTGCTCGACGAGCCGACCAACCACCTCGACGCCGAGAGTGTCGCCTGGCTGGAGCGCCACCTCGACGAGTACCCGGGCACCGTCGTCGCCGTGACCCACGACCGGTACTTCCTCGACAACGTCGCCGGCTGGATCCTGGAGCTCGACCGCGGCAGGGGGCTGCCGTTCCAGGGCAACTACTCGTCGTGGCTGGAGCAGAAGCGGGCCCGGCTCGCGCGGGAGGAGCGCCAGGAGTCGGCGCGCCAGCGGACCCTGGCACGTGAGCTCGAGTGGGTCCGCGCCGCGCCGCGTGCCCGTAAGGCCAAGTCGAAGGCGCGGCTGAGCTCGTACGAGGCGCTGCTTGCGCAGTCGCCCGCGGAGCGCCTCGGCAAGGCCGAGCTGATCATCCCCAACGGCGCCCGGCTGGGCGACGTGGTGGTCAAGGCCGACGACGTCACAAAGGGCTACGGCGACCGCCTGCTCGTCGAGGGCATGACGTTTTCGCTCCCCCCGGGTGGCATCGTCGGCGTCATCGGACCAAACGGCGCCGGCAAGACCTCGCTGTTCCGCATGATCGTCGGCGAGGAGGAGTCTGACGCCGGCACGCTGCGCGTCGGTGATACCGTCAATCTGGCCTACGTCGACCAGAGCCGCGACGCGCTCGCCGCGGACAAGACGGTATTCGAGGAGATCAGCGACGGGCGGGACACGCTGGACCTCGGCGGGCGTGAGGTCGCGTCGCGGTCGTACGTGGCGCAGTTCAACTTCAAGGGCCCCGACCAGCAGAAGAAGGTAGGGGACTGCTCCGGTGGCGAGCGCAACCGGATCCACATGGCCAAGCTCCTGCGCCGCGGCGGCAACCTGCTGCTGCTTGACGAGCCCACCAACGACCTCGACGTGGACACGCTGCGCTCGCTGGAGGAGGCGCTGCTGGCCTTCGCAGGCTGCGCGGTGGTCATCAGCCACGATCGCTGGTTCCTGGACCGCATCGCCACGCACATTCTGGCGTTCGAGGACGACAGCCAGGTCACCTGGTTCCCCGGTGGCTACAGCGACTACGAAGAGGATCGCCGCCGGCGCCTGGGCGCCGAGGCCGACCAGCCGCACCGCATCAAGTACAAGCCGCTGACGCGCGGCTGACTCCGCCCGCGCCGCACCGCACACCTGGGGACGCCGCGCCGACTCGGTGTTGGGGTGCGTCCCCAACTCGACACGTAGCGACACGGCTGGGGACGTCGCGCCGACTCGGTGTTGGGGCGCGTCCCCAACCGAGGGAACCGGGGTCGACCCTTCCGTCGAGTGTGTCAGCCGTCGCCGTCGGAGGTGCCGCCCAGGTCGAAGCCGAGCACGGCGGCTGCACGGCGCAGCGAGGTGCCGTGGCCACCGTCGGCAAGGTCGTCGAGCGCCGCCAGCGCCGTCGGCGTGTCGAGGTCGTCGTCGATCGCGTCAAGGACCGCGCGCTGGCCGTCCGCGTCTTCGCCGTCGGTCGTGGCCGCGGCCTGCCAGCGCTTGACCCGGTCCGTGGCGGCCTGCAGCTCGTCGTCGCGGTAGCTCCACGCGTCGCGGTACCGGTGGCTCAGCAGGTACGCGCGCAGCGCGGCGCCCTCGACGCGGTCGAGCAGGTCCCGCACGAACACCAGGTTGCCAACCGACTTCGACATCTTGACGCCGTCAAGGCCGACCATGCCGGTGTGCAGCCAGAAGCGCGCGAACGGCCCCTGGCCCGTCAGGTGCTCGGACTGGGCGATCTCGGCCTCGTGGTGGGGGAACACCAGGTCGTTGCCGCCACCGTGGATGTCGATGACCCCGCCGAGGTGCTCCATGGCCATCACCGAGCACTCGATGTGCCAGCCCGGCCGCCCCTCGCCCCACGGGCTCGGCCAGTGCGGCTCACCGTCGCCGCTGGGCTGCCACAGCAGGAAGTCCAGCGCGTCGCGCTTGCCGGTGGCGTCCGGATCGCCGCCCTTCTCGGCGAACTGCTCCAGCATCCGGTCACGGTCCAGGCGAGACAGCTGGCCGAACGACGGCGCCACGCCGATGTCGAAGTAGACGCGTCCGTCGTCGAGGGCGTAGGCGGCGCCGCGCTCGACGAGAGCCGCGACCGCCGTGACGATGGCCGGCACCATCTCCGTCGCGCGCGGCGCGACGTCGGGCTCGCGACACCCGAGTGCGCGCAGGTCCTGGTCGAAGCGTGCGGTCTCGGCCGCGGCCAGCTCGAGGAAGTCGACACCACGTTCGCGTGCGGTGCGCAGGATGTCGTCGTCCACGTCGGTCACGTTGCGGACGTAGCGCACGCGGTGGCCGTGGTGTTCCAGCGCGCGGACCAGCACGTCGAAGGCCACGTACGTCGACGCGTGCCCCAGGTGGGTCGCGTCGTAGGGCGTGATCCCACAGACGTACAGGCGCACGGTATGGCCGGCGACGAGCGTGCGGTGCTCACCGCTGCGTGTGTCGAACAGCTTCATTGCCTACGAGCCTAGGTCCGGGGGGTCAGCGCCGCTCCCCGGCGGCCGCGTCCTACGGTGGGTCGAGCTGCAGGTCCAGGCTCGGCGTGGTGCGGGCGCGGATCGGTGCCCAGCTGTGCCGGTGCAGCACACACGGTCCGTAGCGGTCCAGCGCGGCGACGTGCGGCGGTGACGGGTAGCCCTTGTTCGACGAGAAGACGTAGCGGGGGTAGGTCGGGCAGACCGACCGCATCAGCGCGTCACGGGTCACCTTCGCCACGATGGACGCGGCCGCGATCGACGCCGACGTGGCATCGCCGTGCACGACCGTGGTGACCGGCTGCTCCACGCGGGGCAGCATGTTCCAGTTGCCGTCGACGAGGAAGGCATCGGGACGCAGCGACAGCGCCGCCACGGCCCGCGACGCGGCGAGCCGCATCGCGTCGCTCATGCCCATCGCGTCGATCTCGCCGTTGGTGGCGTGCCCAAGGCCGATCCCGAGCGCGAACGACCGGAGGCGGGCGGCGAGCTCCTCTCGGCGGGGTGCGTCGAGCATCTTCGAGTCCCGCAGCTTGTACATGCGTCGGTCGCTGGGCAGCACGACCGCCGCGAAGGTGACAGGCCCGGCCCACGCGCCGCGCCCGACCTCGTCCACGCCGGCCACCAGCCCGTCCTCGTCCCACCAGGGGCGCTCGTAGGTGACGCCCGGGACGTCTGGCAGACGGATCCGCCTGCCCTTCGCCGTCGTCACGACGTTGCGGCGGTGCGCGGCCGGAAGTCCCATCGCGGGCACTGTAGCGGGTCGGCGCCCAGTTACAGATACAGGCCGGTTGGACCCACATCGGACTCGCTGGACGCCACGGCGTGCACATCGCGTTCGCGCACGATCAGGAACACGTCGCCGCGGACGTCGACCTCGATGGCGCTGTCCGGCAGGAACAGCACCATGTCGTCGACATCGATGCTGCGCACGAGTGGGCCGACCTCGGTCACCGTGCCCCACAGCCCGCGCCGGTCGGCGGTCTTGGCCGTGGCCGGGATGATGATGCCCGCCTTGGAGCGGCGGTCGTCGGCGTCGGGCAGCGCGCACATGATGCGGTCGCCGGTTACCCGGACCGCCAGCTTCGCGTCGTCGTGATCAGGCATCGTGGTCCTTCGCCGGGTCGCGGTGGCCAGCATAGACCCGTCGGCAGCAGAGCGGACGCGGCGGCCGCGGCTGGCCACCGCCCGCCACATCGAGCCGGCCGGGCGTGGCGGCGCTGTGAGGCGCGTGGCGACGTCGAGGCTGCCGTAGGCTGGGTGCATGCGGAAGACCGTGCGCCTCTTCTCAGCGGTCGGGCCGGCCGAACGGCTCGGCCGGGCGATCGTGGACCTGCCGTCCGATGTCCAGCGCACGCTCGCAGACGTCGCCGACCGCACGGACCTGCCGCTGGTCGCCGGGTCCTGGCGCGACGACGACGCGGGGTGCCTCGTCGCGAACGCGGTCGCGTGTGTCGCGACACCGGCCCGCGCCACCGACGGCGACGACGCCGACGAGTCCGTCCCGGAGCGGACGCTTGACCTGCGGATGCTCGATGCGTTCCCGCAGATGTCCAGCCGCGACCTGAACCTGCTCATCTGTGCGTGGGACGAGGCCGCCGCGCAGGCGGACGCCACCACCGACGACGGTCTGCGTGCCCTGCTGCGCAGCGGGCTGGCATGGGCGGGCATCGCGCCCCGGTACGCCGCCGCGCCGCCGCCGGGGGGCATCGGCGACGGCGCGGAGGTCATGGTGACGGTGGGGTCGGGCTCCTAGTTCAGCTCGTCGGTCCGCTTGCCGAGCGTGACCGTCGCCTCCCGCTCCTGCCCGTCGCGGACGAAGCGGATGGTGACCTCGTCGCCCGGCTGGTGGACCAGGATCCGGCTGCTCAGCCCGAGCATCGAGTCGATCGGCTCGCCGTCGAGGGCGACGATCACGTCCTCGGCCTGTAGACCTGCCTCGTCGGCGGCGCTGGCCGGCACGACCTCCACGATCACCGCGCCCTCGGGCACACCGAACGCCTCGGCGGCCTCGGGAGACACGTCCTGGCCGTTGATGCCGAGGAAGCCGGGACGGACCTCACCGGTCTCGATGAGCTGGTCGGCCACCGCTGTGACGCTCGTCGCCGGGATGGCGAACCCGACCCCCGCGTTCGTGCCGGAGCCCGACAGGATGGCGGTGTTGATGCCGATGACGCGGCCATGGTCGTCAGCCAGTGCTCCACCGGAGTTGCCGGGGTTGATCGCGGCGTCGGTCTGGATCAGACCACCCAGGCTCTCACCACCGCCCTGCAGCTCGCGGTCCGTCCCGCTGATCACGCCGGCCGTCACGGTGGCGTCCAGGCCGAAAGGCGAGCCGATCGCCACTGCGGTGCTGCCGATCTCGGGGATGGCCGACGAGAATGTGGCGGCGGGCAGATCCTGCTCGTCGATCTTCAGGACCGCCAGGTCCGTGAACGGGGCCGTTCCGACGACCTCCGCGTCACGGCGGCGGCCGTCGGCGAGGATCACCTGCACGTTGCTGTCGGCCTGGGCCACCACGTGGTTGTTGGTGACCACGTAGCCGTCGGCGCGGTAGATGACCGCCGAACCCGAGCCCTGGCCGAGCTCGACCTGCGCCACGGACGGCAGGACGGTCCGGGCGATCTCGGGCACCGGCGACGGAGCGTCGAGGACCGCCGGAGCATCCTCCTGCGCGGGGGCGTCCTCGACCTGGGACGCGGGGGCCGTCGCCTGCTGCTCGGCGGCGCGACGGCCCGCGGGGTATGCGACGGCAGCGGCGATCAGGGCGACCAGCAGGACCAGCACGATCATCGGAGGACGGCGCCGGCGCCGCGGGGGCGGAGGCGGCAGTGTGGGTGGCCGCATGTCGGCCGTGTCACCGTGCTCGACGGGGCGCGTCGAGTCGACCGGCTGCGTCGAGTCGACCGAGGTGTAGTCCGTCATAGCTATCTGCACTCCTGCTGCTGCGTGCGGCGATGTGGTCCACTGGCCACGCTATGGGCGTTGCCCCAAGGTCGTAGTGTGGAGTCGCAAAGATCCGGTAAAGGTCATCCTCAGCCGGGGGTGGGGTCGCCGCGACGCGTGAGGAACTGGCGACAGATGGACCGAGGCAGCGGACGGGCACCTGTCATCCTGCTCGTCGAGGACGACGACGGCATCGCGCGACCTCTGGTGGCCGCGCTCCAGGGCAGCGGCTACGAGGTCACCCGGGTCAGCTCCGGTCAGCAGGCGCTGGTCAACGCGGCCGGCGTCGACGCGGTGGTCCTGGACCTCGGCCTGCCCGACCTCGACGGAGTCGAGGTCTGTCGTCGTCTGCGACGCCGCGCCCCCCAGGCCAGGGTGCTGATGCTGACCGCCCGGACGACCGAGGCCGACGTCGTCGTCGGCCTCGACGCCGGCGCCGACGACTACGTCTCCAAGCCATTCCGGCTCGCCGAGCTGCTCGCGCGGCTGCGCGCCCTGCTCCGGCGGGGCACGGAGGCGACGCAGCCCGAGCGGTCAGTGCTGGCCGCGCAGGACGTGCGGGTCGATCCCGGAGCGCGGCGTGCGTGGCGTGGCGACGAGGAGCTCGAGCTGACACCCAAGGAGTTCGACGTGCTGCGCCTGCTGGTGGAGCACGCGGGCCGGGTCGTGTCGCGTGAGCAGCTGCTGCGCGACGTGTGGGAGACGACGTGGGGCGGCTCGTCGAAGACGGTCGACATGCACCTGTCGTGGCTGCGGCGCAAGCTGGGCGACGTCGCGAGCGCTCCGCGCTACATCACGACCGTGCGTGGCATCGGGTTCCGCTTCGAGGACGACCTCGACCACTCCCGCTCGACCGAACCGGTCGCGTGAGCGGCCCGACCGCTTCGCCGCAGGACCCGACTGCCGCGGCACGCGGTGAGCGCACGCGTCCGGAACGGGCGGCGACCGTCGGCATCCGCCGGCAGCTCATCGGCTGGATGCTGCTCGCGGTCGGTGTCGCCGTGCTGCTGCTCGGGGTGCCGCTGGGGCTCGTGCTGCGGCAGTGGGTGTACGCCGAGGAGCTCGCGCAGGTCCGCCGCACGGCGCAGCAGGTGATCCTGGTGCTCAACAGCAACCGCGACCCCGCCTCCTTCTCGGCGGCGGTGACACGCAGCGCGGAGCTGTTGGGCAGCCGCGTCACGGTGCTGGACGGGCAGGGACGCGTCGTGCGCGACTCCGCCGGGGTCGCGCCCGGCACGGTGTTCGACGACCGGCCGGTGCAGCGGGCGCTCGAGCAGCAGGTCGGAGCGGAGGTGCTCGGGGGCAGCCTGGTCGTGGCCGTCCCCGACACCATCGGCACCGTGCAAGTGATCGTCCGGGTCGCCGCACCCGCCGATGACGCGAAGCGCAGGGTCGGCACGGTGCTGGTCACGATCGTCGTGCTCGGCGCACTCGCGCTCGCCGTCGGTGCGGCGCTGGCCGCGTGGCGCGCCCGTCAGCTGGCACGCCCCCTCGAGGCGCTGGCTGTGTCGGCCAGGCGGCTGGGGGAGGGTGACTTCAGTCCGCAGGCACCGCGCAGCGCGATCGCCGAGATCGACCACATCGCCGCGTCGCTCGACGTGACGGCTGCGCGGTTGCGCACGGCGCTGGAGCGCAGTGCGTCGCTGTCGGCTGACGCGTCGCATCAGCTGCGCACCCCGCTGACGGCGCTGCGGCTGAACCTGGAGGCGCTGGCCGCGGAGCTCGAGGGGCCGAGCGCGTCGCTGGCAGCGGCGGAGGCGGAGGTCGACCGCCTCGAGGCGACGATCGACGAACTGCTGGTGCTCGCCGACGCGGGCGCACGCGCGGACGTCGTGGACCTGCGCGCGCTCACGCTGGAACGCCTCGAGGCATGGCGCACGCTGGCGGACGCCGCCGGTCGGGCGGTGCGCGTGACCCGCGCTCCCGTGCCACCCGTGCGTGCCCGACCCGCCGCGGTGGGTCAGGCGCTTCAGGTGCTGCTGGACAACGCGCTGGTCCACGGGCACGGTGACGTCGCGGTGTGGCTCGAGCCCGTCCACCGCGGCGACAGGACGTGGGTGCGCCTGTGCGTCGGCGACGACGGGCCGGGACCGTCACCAGACGATCTGGTGTCCGGCGACGGACGCGGCCTGCCGCTCGCGCGCTCGCTGATCGAGGCGGAGGGGGGCCGGCTGGTGCTCGACGCCGACCACGGCAACCGTGTGTGCCTGGTCGTCCCGGCTGTGGACACGACGGCCGACCAGCCTGTGGATGACGTCACTCCATGACGTGCCAAACGACCCTGTGAGACTGGCTCGCAACCCCTTCCCCTTGGGCTGCGCACCTGTCTGCACGAGGGCCGAATGGAACGGCAACGACAGTACGGCGGGGGCCGGTGGTCCGTCAAACTCGTTATCCACAGGCCGGTCCACAGGTTGTGGATGTTCGATCACGCACGCTGCGGAAACCTGACGCAGGCTGGGGACAACATCTGTGGACAACCTGTGGACGCGTGTCGATCGCGTCAGCGAAACCGGCCTCTGTACTGCGCAAATGCGAACGTGCGCCCGTCGCGCGGAAAAACTTCTGTCAATGCCGGGACGGTGGATGGATCGAACACCGCGTGGTGAGCCAAGGGTGCACGCGAGGTGGTCAGCGAGTCCGCCCAGCAGTCACTGCGCGTCACCCTCGTCCGGCGCCTCGAGCTCGACGGCCGCCATGCGGACCAGCCACCGGCTCGGGTCGGCGAGATCCTCCGACACCGGCAGGTGGGCGGCGTCGTTCCAGACGCGGTCGAGGCCGTCCTGCCCGCGCGCGGCGAGCACCGCGTCGCAGAAGGCACGGGCATCGCGCACCTGGCGGGGCAGGAGGTCCAGACCGATCAGCTCGTGGAGGGTCTGCTCGCCGGGTCCCTGCGCTGCGCGGCGACGGCGCATGGCCTCCTCGATCTGGCCGAGCGCCCCGAGCCGCGTCCCGGCGGCCGCGCGCACGACGATCTCAGCGTACGCCTCCACGAACGCGATCATGGCCTGGAGGCGGTCGAGCACCCGCTGCTGCGCCGCGGTCGGCTCGACGGCGAAGTCAGATCCACCGAGCGCGTCGGACAGCGACTCGAGGTTGCTGGGATCCAGCCCACCCGAGCCGAACTGCTCCATCAGCTGCTCGGGGTTGAACTCGGCGGCGCCCGCGAACTCGGTGATCAGGCCCGACAGGTGCGGCTGCAGCCACGGCACGCCAGCCCACATGCGCCGGAACGTCGCCTCCCGCAGCGCGAGCCAGTAGCGCAGCTCGGCAGGCTCGACGTCGTAGTCGGCGGCGAACCGCTCGTGGTGGTCGCCCACCGTAGCGACCGTCCGCGCGTCGAGGACGGGCACGCCAAGATCGTAGGCGCCGAGGAGCTGCCCGGACAGGTTGCCGGCGATCGTGCCGACCTGGACGCCGTACATCATCGCGCCCATCGCGCCGAAGGACTGCCGCAGCGCCTCGGCAAAGCCGGGCTGGCCCTCCATCGCGCGCAGCTGCTCGGGCATGTTCTGGCTCAGCGCCCGTCCCATGCCCGCTGCGAGCGGTTCGACCAGCAGCCCGAGCCCCGTGTCGGTCGTGGCGGTCTCGACCCACTGCCGGGCCGTCAGCGCTCGGACGGGACCGGCGACGGCGGTCAGCCCGGTCGCCTGGTCGAGCCAGAACTCGGCCACGTGGACCGCGTCGGCGAACTCGCGCTCGTCGCGGTCGGTCCTGGGCGTCGTGTCGGTCGTGATCGACGTCGCGGTCTCCAGTGCCAGGTCCCAGTTCACCGGACCCTTCGTCCACGACATAACCCGCGCCAGTTCACGGAACAGCGGGACCTGCTCGAACATCCGCGGATCGAAGTTGCCACCGAAGGGATCGCTCATACGGTCATGCTAGACGTGAAGGAGCGCAGTGGTAGGTCGATCTCGGGCCGGGCGGCGCGCGGGGTCGCAGGACCGCGGCGACGCGGCAGCCAACCGGCAGACCGGCGGCCTCGTGCCGGAGCGGACCGCCGCGTGAGAGGATGCTCACCATGGTCGCAGCATCGCAGCGCGGTGCCGGTGGCGCGGCGACGCGCGTCGCGGTGGCCGGCGTCCACACCACGACCGGCGCCGCCCTGCTCGCGCGTCTCGTCTCGGATCCACAGATCGAGGGGGTCGTGGCGATCGACCGGGACCGTCCTCCCGCCTTGCCGGCCGGTGTCCAGTTCGTCAGGGCGGACCTGCGCGACGCATTGCTTGCCCGGGTCTTCGCCGACGTCGACGTCGTGGTGAACGCGGTGCTCGCCGAGACCCTGACGCGCGACGACGACCGCGCGCTGGCGATGCGGGTGCAGGGGACCCGCAGGCTGCTCGACGCCGCCCGGACCGCCGGTGCGGGCACCTTCGTGCACGTGTCGTCGGCCCTGGTCTACGGCGCGGGTGAGCGCAACCGCGTGCCGCTGGACGAGCAGCAACCGCTGCGCGCCGACCCCGCGTTCTCGGCCGTCCATCACGCGCTGGAGGCCGAGGAGGCCGTCCGGGCGTTCGCGGGCGACCACCCACAGCGTCGGGTCGTCGTGCTGCGGACGGTGCCGGTGCTCGTGCCCGACGTCGACTCGCCGGTCACCCGCCACCTCGAGAGCCCGTTGCTGCCGCGGGTCCGTGGCTTCGATCCTCCCGTCCAGTTCGTCGCCGTCGACGACCTGGTCGAGGCGGTGCGCCTGGTCGTCGTCGATACCCGTGCCCGCGGTGTCTACAACGTCGCGGCGGACGGCTGGCTCACCAGCAGCGACGTCCGCCACATCCTGGCCCGCCCCGGCCTGCGCCTGCCCGAGCAGATCGCGCTGGGCGTCGCCGCGCTGCTGCACCGGCTCCGGCTGCTGGGCGTGCCGCCGGCGGCGTTGCGGTACCTGATGCACCCCTGGGTGGTCGACACGGCGCGGCTGCGCGCGCTGGGGTGGACGCCCGCCACGTCCCAGCGCGCCGTCCTGCACCAGTTCGTCACCGAGCACCGCCGCTGGTTGAGCCTCGGACGGCTGCGGTTCCGCACGACCACGCTTCTCGCGGTGGTGACCGGGGCATGGGCGGTCGGGATGGGCATCGCGGCCTGGCTCGTGCGGCACCGGTGGATGGCCGCCCACCCCCAGCCCGATGCCGCGGCGTCCGACCGGTGGTGAGTACGGTGGTGGGATGAGGCGCACATCATGAGCGCGCGCGTGCACACCGCGATCACTCACGAGCCGCTGTCGGCCGATGCCGCGCACGGCTTCGCCTCCGATCCGCGTGCGGGCGCGGTCGTCGTGTTCTCGGGCACCGTACGCAACCACGCAGAGGGTCGTGACGTCGCCGGCCTGACCTACGAGGCGTACGAGGAGCAGGCGTGCTCGCACCTGGCCGCGCTCGCCCGTGACGTCGCCGACCGGTGGCCGTCGGTCCGGGCCGTGTGGATGGTCCACCGGCTCGGCGCGCTGGCCATCGGCGAGCCGTCCGTCGTCGTCGCGGTGTCGGCCGACCATCGCGGCGAGGCCTTCGCGGCGGCCCGGCACGGCATCGACACCCTCAAGGAGACGGTGCCCATCTGGAAGCAGGAGCACTGGGCGGACGGTGGCACGCACTGGCCCGGCACGGACTAGGGTCTGGGCGACGCCGACCGCCGAGACCGTGATCCCGTGCGGCGTCGTCCACCGATGTGATACGCCGGCGGCCACGCTCCGACCGTCCGGGCGAACGCCGACGCCCGGACGGTCACGTTCCTGCCCGTACACTGCGATGCCCGGTGGCACGCCGTCCGTGCGGCGCGGCCACCGCGCGTGCGCCGCAGACGCGTGAGGGGACCGGCGCCGTCCGACACGTGACGGTTCGGTGAAGGTTGCACGGTGAGTGGGACACGCGACTTCAACCGCGCGCTGCTGGGCTACGACCGCCGCCAGGTCAATGCCTTCTGCGACGAGGTGGACGATATCGTCGGGGAGCTGCGCGGCCGTGCCGACGACCTCGAGCAGATGCAACGGGCAAAGCCCATCACGGCCGAGCAGGCGTTCGCCAACGTGGCGCGTGAGACCTGGCGCATCCTCCAGGCGGCGCAGGAGGCGGGCGCACGGATGCTGAAGGAGTCGCGCGAGCAGGCCAGGAGCGAGCTTGCGCTCGCCCGGCGAAAGCGGTCGCAGATCATCGGTGACGGGTACCGGGCCCGCGACGAGATGACCGAGCAGCTCCGCCAGCTCGACAGGGCGCGCGCCCGGCTGATCAGCCAGCTGCAGGACGCAACCGCCGAGATCGACCGCCTGGCGGCCGGCCTGGAGGAGGGCGGACGTAGGGGAGCCAACGAGGCGTCGTTGGCGGCACGCCGCGCGGAGCGGGCGTTGACCGGCACCGACGAAGGGCGCCGGCCGCTGCCGTCCAGTGCTCCGCTCAGGGTGATCGCCGGGGCCGACGCCCGTCCGTCGCGTGTGCACGTGGCGCGTCGCGAACCGGCGGACCTGTCCCGTCGCGGCACCGGAGACGGTGTCGTCGCCGACAGGCGCGACCTGCTCGGGCCGCTGCGGATCGTGCTGATCGAGCGGCTCAACGACGAGCTCGGCGCCGTCCGCGACCGCCTGCATGAGCGGCTGCGCCGGGCCGGCGATGTGGGAGGCGCCACCGTCGCTTTCACCGTCGACGACGCGGGGGTGGCGGGCATCGCCGAAGCGACGACGCGTTCGATGATGGCGCCGCGGCGGCGGTCCAGCTGCGCCAGGCCTTCGACCTCGGAGCGCGTGCTGCCGCGACGGAGTGCGACGGTCTGCAGCCGTCGACGAGAGGCGAGGACGTCTACGCCACCATGGGCACGGTGCTCGACGAGCGGGTCGGTACGCCCATCCGTGAACTGCTGGCCGAGGGCGACCGCGTCGACGCCCGCCGTGGGTGTTCCTCGAGCGGATCGACGGCATCGTGTCCGAACTTTCCGCCGGTATGGTGGCACAGATCGCCGAGACCGAACTGTCGCGCGCGTACGAGCGCGGCAAGCTGGCGACGTGGTCGAGCGGTGACGTCACCGCCAGACGGTGGATCGTCAGCCAGCGAGGCCACCGGTCCGACGAGACGTGCCGAAGCAATGCCGACGCAGGGGCAGTGCCGGTCGCAGCACCGTTCCCGTCGGGTGAGCACACCCCACCGCGACGCGAGGGATGCACGTGCACGACCGTCGCCGCCGACGAGGAGAGCGACCCCTGATGGAACTGCTGCAGGCTCTACGACAGCGATGGTGGCTAGTCGTCGGGATCCTCCTGATCGTCGTGCTGGCACTGTCGACCCGCCTGGCGACCTTCTACACGGATGTCCTGTGGTTCCGCAGCATCGGCTTCGTGCGCGTGTTCTGGACGTTGCTGACCACGCAGCTCGGCCTCGGCGTGGGCGCCGGGATCTTCATGACCGTCCTGCTCGCCGGCAACCTGCTGCTGGCGCGTCGCCTGGCACCGCGCTATCGGATCCCGACCCCGGCGGAGCAGAACGTCGAGCGCTACCGGACGCTGGTCGAGCCGATCGCGCGCCCGCTGCTTCTCTTCGTCGCCGTGGTCGTCGGCGTCCTGTCGGGTCTCAACGTCGCACCCCAGTGGCCCCGCTACGTCCTGTGGGCCAACGCCACTAAGTTCGGCCGTCAAGACCCGCAGTTCGGGCTGGATCTCGGTTTCTTCGTCTTCGTCCTGCCGTTCCACACGCTGGTCAACTCGTGGCTGTTCACCGCGCTGGTCATCACGGTGTTGATGACGCTGGCCGCCCACTACGTGTTCGGTGGCATCCGACCGCAGGCGGCCGGGCAGCGCCTGACGCCGCAGGTCAACGTGCACCTGTCGGTGCTGCTGGCGGCGCTCTTCGCCGTGCGCGCCTGGGGCTTCTGGCTCGACCGCTACATGCTCAGCTACTCCGAGCGCGGCCAGGTCACGGGCCTGTCCTACACCGACGTCAGTGCTGAGCTGCTCGCGCTGCAGCTGCTGACGATCATCGCGGCGATCTGCGTCGTGCTGTTCCTGGTCAACATCCGCTTCCGCGGCTGGTTGCTGCCGGCCGCGGGCGTGGGCATCCTCGTCGTCGCGGCGGTCGTGCTGGCGGGTGTCTACCCGGCCATCGTCCAGCGCCTGCAGGTCGACCCGCAGGAGCTGCCGCGTGAGCGGCCGTACATCGAGCGCAACCTCGAGCTGACCAGGTTCGGCTTCGGCATCGACGACGTGACGTTCGAGGACTTCCCGGCCAACGACGAGCTGTCAGACCAGGCGATCTCCGACAACCAGACGACCCTGCAGTCCATCCGCCTGTGGGACCCGGCCACGCTGCAGAACACCTACCAGCAGCTGCAGGAGCTCCGGCCCTACTACGACTTCCGCGACGTCGACGTCGACCGCTACACGCTCGACGGGGACCTGCAGCAGGTGATGCTGAGTGTGCGCGAGGTCGCCACGACCGACCTGCCCTCGCAGGCGCGGACATGGCAGAACCAGGCGCTCGTCTACACCCACGGCTACGGGATCGTGTCGAGCGCCGTCAGCACCCGGCGCCGCGACGGCCAACCGGTCTTCCTCGTCAACAACATCCCCCCGGAGGGCGTCGAGGAGCTGGAGGTCGAGAACCCGCGCGTCTACATCGGTGAGGAGCCGCCGACCTACTCGATCGTGCGCGCCGCGGAGGACGAGCTCGACTTCGACCTCGGCGAGGGGCAGGCGGTCGAACGGTTCCGCTACGACGGCGACGATGGCGTGTTCGTCGGCTCGCCATTGCGACGGCTCGCGTTCGCGCTGCGCTTCGCCGAACCGAACATCCTGCTGTCGGCCCTGATCACCGACGAGTCGAAGATCATGTACAACCGGCGCATCCGGGACCGCGTGCAGAACGTCGCGCCCTATCTCAAGCTCGATCACGACCCCTACCCGGTCGCGGTCGACGGCAGGATCAAGTGGATCGTCGACGCCTACACGACCAGCGACATGGTGCCCTACTCGGAGCGCACCAACCTGGCGGCGGCGACCGTGTCGGAGCAGCAGGTGCTCGCGCCGGTCACCACCGAAGACGGGCAGATCACGCTCCAGGAGCAGTCGGTGCAGGTGCCCGGCCTGGAGGGCACGGCGAACTACATCCGCAACAGCGTCAAGGCGGTCGTCGATGCCTACGATGGCACCGTGACGCTGTACGTCGTCGACCCCGATGACCCGATCATCCGGGCGTGGAGCGATGTCTTCCCCGACAGCTTCACCCGGGTGGATGAGGCCTCGGAGGAGCTCCGGTCCCACTTCCGCTACCCGGAGGACATGTTCCGGGTGCAGTCAACGATGTTCGAGACGTACCACATCCCGGGGCCTGACGCCTTCTACAACAAGGACGACGCGTGGGCCATCCCGGCCGACGCGCAGTTCCAGGCCAACCAGCCCGACAGCAGCGAGGTCCGGGCGATGCGGCCCTACTACCTGCTGATGCGCCTGCCGGGCGAGTCGAGCGAGGAGTTCGCGCTGATCCAGCCGTTCTCCCCGGAGCAGCGCAACAACCTGATCGGCTGGCTCGCCGGACGCAGTGACGGCGAGGAGTACGGCCAGCTGAAGGCGTACCGGATGCCACCGACCAAGACGGTGTTCGGGCCCGAGCAGATCCAGGCGCGCATCAACCAGGACGATGCGGTCAGTGAGCAGATCACGCTGTGGAACCAGTCGGGCTCGCGGGTGCGCTACGGCAACCTGCTCGTGATCCCCGTCGAGGACTCGCTGCTGTACGCGCAGCCGTTGTTCCTGCGCGCGCAGCAGTCCGAGATCCCCGAGCTCCGCCGCACGGTCCTGGTGTTCGGCGACCAGGTCGTGATGGAGGACAGCCTGCAGGCGGCGCTGGAGGCGGTGTTCGGCAGTGCCGCACCCGGTGTCGAGCTGCCGGAGGGCGCCGAGGAGCCCGTGGTCGGGGATGAGGAGACGGACGGTGACCAGCCGGCAACGCCGACGCCGGGTGACGTCAGCGACCCCGCGGTCGCTGCCGCGCTGGAGCGCGCGCTCGAGGCGTTCGACGCGGCCGACCAGGCGCTGACCGACGGCAACCTCGGCGAGTACCAGGCTCAGACGCGGGTGGCGGAGGAGGCGCTGCGCGAGGTCGAGCGGCTGCTCGGCGGTGGCGCGGCGGGAGCCTCGTCGGCCGGCGCGGAACCGACCGCGGCTGCCACCGAACCGTGACCGCGCGCTTCTTTGCGAACAGTGGCCGACGCTGCTACCGTTTCGCCCGCGAGGTGGAGCAGTTCGGTAGCTCGCCGGGCTCATAACCCGGAGGTCGCAGGTTCAAATCCTGCCCTCGCAACCAGATGGCGAAGGCCCCGCCCCGCGGGGCCTTCGCCAGTCTCGGCGCCGGCCCTCACCCGGGTGGGGAGGCACTGCCCGGTGTGCGGGGCCGGCCACATTCCGGGGAGGCAGGTCACCGGGTGTGGTGAGTCGGCTCCCCGATGTGCGGGGCGGCGACGTTCTGCGGGGGCAGGTCACCGGGTGTGGTGAGTCGGCTCCGCGATGTGCGGGGCGGCGACGTTCTGCGGGGGCAGGTCACCGGGTGTGGTGAGTCGGCTCCCCGATGTGCGGGGCGGCGACGTTCTGCGGGGGAGGTCACGGTGTGGTGAGTCGGCTCCCCGATGTGCGGGGCGGCCACGTTCTGCAGGTCACGGGGTGAGTCGCCCCCCGGGTGCGTCGACCGCCGTTTGCAGCTCGGTCAGGAACCCGGCCCAGTCGTTGGTGAACCAGTCCCACATCGGCTTCAGCACGAGCCGGTCGCGGGCGAGCGCGATCACGTTGTCCCGGCGTGCGTCCCGGTCAAGCTGCGTCGGGGCGTGATGAGCGACGTGGCCCTGGCACTCGATCGCGACCCGTGCGTCAGGAAACGCGATGTCGAGATGCACGGTCCGGCCATCGGCGACGCGTGCCGGAGCGGCCCATCGCTCGGTCGCAGGCCTGCCGCCCGGAGACGATCACGGACGCGCGACTCGAACACCGAGGGAGGGTGGCAGAACGACGGCATCGTCGCGCGGGAGGCCGCGGCGGGCTGCGGACAAGTGTCTGGGGATCAGGTCGCGCGGTCGTGGGTCGGCTCCCCGGTGGGATGGCCGTCAACGCCCCGGGGAGTCGTCCGACCGATGTGGTGGGTTGACTCCCCAGCGTGGGGGTCAGGCGCGCATCGCGTCGGGGTCCAGGCCGACGTCGAGGCACCACTGCCGGTAGGCGAGCGGGCTGACCTCGCTCGGCTTGATCTCGCTGCGCCCACCCCAGAAGACGTTCGTGTACTCGACTGGGATGCCGACCGACGCAAGGTGCTCGTCGATGGCCGCTTTGTGTGCGAGCACCCGCCGCTTGTCCGTGCCGTGCGACACGCCCATGATGTTGACGTTGCTGAACTCGGGACCCCCCTCGCGCCAGTAGGCGTGGGTCATGCAGTGGTGGCGGCCGACCTCCCGGCCCGCCCGCAGCTCCTCGCCCCGGGGCACGCGCCAGTGGAACAGGGCGTTGTAGCGCGTGACCCGGCTGCCGTCGCGGTGCTGCTTGTAGTGCTCGAGGAAGGTCGAGAAGCGACCGATGACCCGTCGTTCGTTGAGGCTCTCGGCGACCGCGCAGAAGTCCTCGATCGTCTCGCCGGTCTCGACCGCGCGCGACACCCAGATGTCCTGGCGGAGTTCGTCGGGCGCGAACTCGCGCTTGAGCGCCATGAGCACCCGCCACTCGCGGTCGGTCAGGTCGACGATCCTCGTGTCCAGCACCCGGCCGGGCTCCGGCGTCTTGTCGCCGGGCTCGATCGTGCGGCGCCGGACGTGGCCGACGCCAAGCGCGAACAGCTTGCGGGCCGGCAGCAGCTTGTAGGCCTCGGCGCCCACCCGATCCTGCAGGTAGCGGCAGTGCCTGTCCATGCTGAACGGCCGCGGGACCTTCAACGTCGTCCACAGCCGGTACTGGCTTCCTGGTGTGCCCCGATCGGTGGTGCGCAGCACCACGTGCCCGGAGAACGGGTCGTGCTCGAACATGAAGTCGAACGCGTCGCGCAGCCGGTCCGATGGGACGTTCCAGGCCACCAGCGCACCCGGGGCCAGGCTCGTCGACAGCAGCGTCTGGCGAACCCGGCGGACGGTCCCGGCCCGCAGCATCGCCGCGATCCGGTCGATCACCGTGTCGACGGGGACGGCGGACCGATCGGCGATCTCGCGCAACGGATACCGCAGGAAGCCCTGGATCCGGTCCTCGGACACGGCCAGGATCTTCGCATTGACCGGGTCGTCGACATGGCTGGGAACGGTGGCGGTGACCATGGGGGGCGAGTGTAGGTCGCGACACGCCTGTCGGCGGACCGCGACCCTCGCCGGGCCGACGAGTCACCCGCAGGACGCTCGAACAGGCACTTCGCGCACCCTCGCGCCGTCCGCCCCCCGGGTCACCCCACACGCCCGATGGCCAGCAGCCCGTCCGACCTGTTGAACGCAGCTGACGTCCGCGACGTTGCCGCTGTGGCAAACCTCGAACAGCAGGTCGTGTGATCTGGCCTTCACACCTTCGCGCGACAACGCCCGACGGTCGTGATACGTGTGCCGCTCGGGGCTTCAGAGGGGCGGACGAACTGCTCAGCGTGGTGGACGTCGAGTGGTCACGTCGCGTCGTCACACGGCGCCCGAAGGTCCGTGGCCGACCAGATGGTGCTCGAGATCGGTCCTCAGGCGCGCCCGGTCAGGATCAACAGGTCCACGCCGAGGGGCGCAGGATGGCTGCCGATGCGGTCGATCGCCGTCGCGCGGATGCGTGCCCGACGCACGGACGGGAGCGTCGCGAGGAACGCTGCATGCTGGGCCATCCCGAGGCGCCAGTCCGCGAGGGCCGCGGAGTCGTCCAGGCCCGTTTCGACGCGCACACGGGTGACATCCACGGCGCGTACCCGCGCCACGTGCGCGAGGGCGGCGAGGGCCGCCTCGGTGCCGACCTGCGGTTCGCTGGCCGCCTTCAGGTGCTGGTACCACGCCGGGCGCTGGTAGCCGTGCTCGCGCAGGACTGTCTCAACGACCGCCCAGGCGTCGTGCGACGTGCTCGTGTTGGGGAAGGAGCTGAACAGGATCACGCCGTCGTCGCGTGCCACGCGGACCGCGTCGGCCAGCATGCGGTCGGGGTCGACCACGTGTGACAGCGAGCAGTTGCCGGCCACCACGTCGAACGTGCGGTCGCGGAACGGCAGCGCGCGCCCGTCGGCGCCGACGCCGCGTCGTCGGTGGCTGCCGGTACGTACGAGCATGTCGACCGCCACATCGGCGTCGACGCACGTCGCGCCCCGCTGCCTGGCCGCGTCACCGAGCACACCGGTGCCCGCACCGACGTCGAGCACCGTGGCTCCGTCGAGCGCCTCGGGGCAGTGGTCGAGCAGCGCGGCCGCCAACCGGCCGTACACCAGGTCAGGCCCGGACGCCCACGCCGTGGCCGCCTCGTCGTAGGCCGTGCGCGTGTCCCGCTCCAGCTCGCTCACGGCGGCGATCCTTCCACGGCGGTACCAGGCCGGCAACGCTCGCGGTGGGTGCTCTGTGGGGCTCGGTCGCGGGTGGCGACCGACGCAGTCGCGTGCGCCGCGAGCTCAGCGCGGTGGGTGCACGCCGAGCTCGTCCAGGACACGGTCGAACAGGCGGTGGGCGGCCGCGCGGGCGTGGGGCGCGAGCTGCGTCGTCTGCCGGCGCAGCCGCTCGACGTCGATGCCCCGGTCGACCAGTTCGTCGCCGGACGTCGCGATCCACAGATCGAGGATGTCCGGCGTCACCTCGGGATGGAACTGCACGCACAGCTGGCGGTCCCGCCGCCAGGCCTGCACGCCAGCGGCGGACCGTGCCAGGATGCCCGCGCCGGGCGGCGGCAGGAGCGTGTCGAAGTGCCACTCCAGCCATGGTCCCGGCGCGATGATCTCGGGGTCCTCGGTCTCGATCTCGTACCATCCGATCTCGGGTGTGCTGGCACGTGTGACCGTCCCTCCGAGGGCGCGGGCCAGCGCCTGCGCGCCGAAGCACACGCCGAAGATCGGCACGTCGACCGCGGCGGCGTCCCGGAGCAGGTCGAGCTCGGTCGCGAGCCACGGCACTGCGTCGTCGTAGGCGGCCTCGGCCGAGCCGAGCGGCACGATCAGGTCGTGCGTGCCCGGCTCGGGCAGCGTGGCGCCGTCCCACAGGTCGCACATGTCCACGGCGATGCCGCGGCGCTCGGCGGCCTCGCCAAGGTAGCCTGGCAGCACGTCGGCCTCGTGTGCGATGAACAGCGCCGACATGGTCACTCCGGCGTCACGTACGCCGCCGTGATCCCGCCGTCGACCAGCAGCGACGCGCCTGTCACGAACGACGAGTCGTCGGAAGCGAGGAACAGCGCCGCCCTGGCCATCTCGTCGGCACGGCCGAACCGGCCCATCGGGATGTGGATCAGGCGCCTCTGCTGCCGCTGTGGGTCCGACAGCAGCTCGGCGAGCAGCGGTGTGTCGACCGGGCCCGGGCACAGCGCGTTGGCACGGATGTTCTGCCGGGCGAACTCGGTGGCGATCTCACGCGTCATCGACACCACGCCACCCTTGGCGGCTGTGTAGGCGATCTGCGGCGTCGCCGCGCCCATCCACGACACGAACGACGCAACGTTCACGATGGTGCCACCGCCGGCCCGCTGCAGCGCGGGCACGCCGTACTTGCAGCACAGGAACACGCCCGTCAGGTCGACGGCGAGGACACGGTCCCAGATCTGCTCGGCCGTGTCGGTGACCGACGCGTCGGCGTTGTGGAAGATCCCGGCGTTGTTGAGCAGCACGTCGACCTTGCCGAAGACCTTCTCACCCTCGGCGTACAGGTGCTCGACATCCGCCGCGCGGCTCACGTCGACCTGGACGAAGTGTGCATCGCCGTCGGCGTGCCGCACCATCTCGACGGTCTCCTTGCCCGCGTCAGCGTCCACGTCCGAGACCAGGATCCCGGCTCCCTCCGCGGAGAACAGCAGCGCCGCCGCGCGTCCGATGCCGCTGCCGCCACCCGTGATTGACGCTACCCGACCCTCCAGGCGCATGGCTCGTGTCCTGACTGCAAATCAGCCTGCACGGCATAAAGCTCTGAGAATGATCCATTGTGTGGTGCGGTCAGGCCGTGCGTCAAGCAAGAAAGCCACCGAGCAGCGCCGCCGTGGCGTCGACGTGGTCCCGCATGTGCTGCCGTGCCTCCTCGGGCCGCCCCGCCAAGATCGCGTTGACGAGCGCCGCGTGATGCGTGTGGGAGCGCTCGATGTTGTGGGCCAGCACGGGGATGGCCTCGAGCATCTCCCCGAGCGTCATCTGCGCGTCGGCGATGGCCGCGATCAGGCTGACCGATCCGGTCAGCTCGGCGATCGCCAGGTGGAGCCTGGAGTCTGCGAGCCGGTGGCGGTGCCGCGACGTCGTCGACTCGACGTCGTCGAGGCGCGCCTGCAGGTACTCCTTGGCTGCGTGGTCGAGGTCATGGCGCGCGGCGACCTCGGCGGCGCCCGGCTCCAGCACCGACCGCATGACAAGGTGGTCCTCGAGCTCGTCACGCAGGTCACGGCCGTTGGTGAGCAGCGCGGTGTCGCCGTGCTCGTCGGGCCGGTACGTGATGAAGGTGCCGCCGCTGCGCCCCCGCCGTGACTCGACGAGGCCGGCCTCGGTCAGCGCCCGCAACGCCTCGCGCAGCGTGACGCGGCTGATGCCGAGCTGCTTCGCGAGCGTCCGCTCAGGTGGCAGTCGCTCGCCGGCGGTCACCGCGCCCAGCTTGATCGCCTGGACGATCCGCTGGATCGCCTCTTCGAAGGCGTTGCCCGACCGGACCGGTCGGAGGACCGCGCCGAGTGACGCGCCGGGCACGATCGAGTAGGTGCCTGCATCCTTCGTCGCTGCTCGTTCGATGGCGGGCACGGCCATGGCAATTCCTTGACATCTGTGTCATCGGCCTCAACAGTTGGTCCGTCCATAGACCATCGGAGCCCGCTCATGGGCGTGGAGCGGACCCACTCCTTCTGTCAAGAACCTGCTGTTGCCAGTGCCATAGTGCCGTGGATTGGTTCGGTTCGTCATCTGCTCCGCGTCTGGCAGAGAAGACGTCACGGCTGCTGGGCTGTCCACGGCACGATCCCAGGACAGTGATCGTGGTTGAGGAGACATCGCGATGAACGAGGAATCGCAGAAGCCCGCCACCGCCAACGAGGACCGTTACCTCGCCGAACGCAAACTGCGACGCGTCGCGGGACCGGTGCTGCTGTGGGGACTCGGCGTCGGCTCGGTCATCTCCGGAGAGTTCTTCGGATGGAACTTCGGAATGAACGCCGGGGGCTGGGGCGGGCTGCTGATCGCCACCGCCATCATGGCGACGCTGTACGCGACGATGATGATGTCGATCGCCGAGATGTCGACGGCGATGCCGGTCGCCGGCGGTCCGTACGCGTTCGCCCGCCGAGCGATCGGCAGGACCGGCGGCTACATCACCGGCCTGGCGGTCGTGATCGAGTACGTGCTCGCGCCCGCCGTGATCGCCGTCGGCATCGGTGGCTACGTCGCCGACATCTCACCGGTGTTCCAGCCCGACGTGGTGGCGTTCGTCGCTTACGTGATCTTCGTGGCCATCAACCTGCTCGGTGTGAAGGAATCCCTGCGCACGCTGCTGGTCATCACCGTCGTCTCCGTCGCGGTGCTCATCATCTGGGGGCTTGCGATGGCACCCAACTTCAGCGTCGACAACCTCCTGGACATCACACCTGAAGACGGCGGCAGCCGGTTCCTGCCCTTCGGGCTCGGCGGGATCCTCGCGGCGCTGCCCGCGGCGGGCTGGTTCTACCTCGCGATCGAGGACGTGCCGCTGGCCGCCGAGGAGACCGCCGACCCGGCGCGCGACCTGCCCAAGGGCATGCTGCTGGCGATGGGATCGCTCATCGTGTTCAGCATGATCTCGCTGTTCATCGCCCCCGGTGCCGCCGGCGCGGAGGCGCTCGCCACTTCGGGCAACCCGCTGCCGCAGGCCGCCGACGAGGTCTACGGACGCGGATGGGTCTACTGGCTGACGACCGTGGTCGGCCTCACCGGTCTGATCGCCAGCTTCTTCTCCATCATCTACGCCTACTCCCGCCAGATCTTCGCCCTGTCACGGGCCGGCTACCTGCCCACGTGGCTGTCGAAGACCAACAGGCGGCACACCCCGCACTGGGCGTTGATCGTGCCGGGGATCGTGGGGTTCCTGACCATCCAGGTCGTCGACTTCTTCAACACCAGGGGGGCGCCTGCGGGTGAGGATCCGCCCATCGCCACGGGTGACCTGTTGATCCAGCTCGCCGTCTTCGCCGCGTTGGTCAGCTACGTCATGATGATGGCCAGCCACTTCATCCTGCGCCGTGACGAGCCCGACATGGAGCGGCCCTACAGGACGCCCGGCGCGCCTGTGACCCCGGCGGTCGCGCTCGGGCTGAGCGTGCTCGCGATGATATCGAGCCTCTTCTACCAGCCGCAGGTCGTGTTCATGGTGCTGGGTGTGCTGGTCATCTACCTGCTGGGCCTGGCCTACTACTGGTTCTACAGCCGGCACCACCTGGTGGCCGATGCGCCCGAGGAGGAGTTCGCCGTGATCACCGAGGCCGAGAAGGAGGTCCGGTAGCCGATGGAGCAGCCGACAGCGACAGCACTGCGCGGCGCGATCGACGTCGAGGCACTGCGGGGCGAGGTCGACGCGGGTCGCATCGACACGGTGCTGCTGTGCCTGACCGACATGCAGGGGCGGCTGCAGGGCAAGCGCCTTTCCGCTCACCACTTCCTCGGCGAGGTCGTCGAGCACGCCGCCGAGGGCTGCAACTACCTGCTGGCCGTCGACGTTGACATGAACACCGTCGAGGGCTACGAGATGTCGAGCTGGAACACCGGCTACGGCGACTTCATGATGGTCCCCGACCTGGACACGTTGCGGGTCGCGCCCTGGCTGCCGGGCACCGCGCTGGTGATGGCAGACCTGCAGTGGGACGACCGCTCGCCCGTCGTGGCGTCGCCGCGCCAGATCCTGCGGCGTCAGCTCGACCGGCTGGCGGAGCGCGACCTCACGGCCCATGCGGGCTCGGAGCTCGAGTTCATCGTGCTCCGCGACACCTACGAGGAGGCGTGGCGGAGGGCCTACCGTGACCTCGAGCCGGCCAACTACTGCAACGTCGACTACTCGATGCTGGGCACCACGCGAGTCGAGCCGCTGCTGCGGCGCATCCGCAACGCGATGGAGGGCATGGGCATGCCCGTCGAGTCGGCCAAGGGGGAGTGCAACCCCGGTCAGCACGAGATCAACTTCCGCTACAGCGATGCCCTGACGATGGCCGACAACCACACGATCTACAAGAACGCCGCCAAGGAGATGGCCGCCGAGCAGGGCTACGCGCTGACCTTCATGGCCAAGTACAACGAGCTCGAAGGCAGCTCATGCCACCTGCACTTCAGCCTGCGGGGCACCGACGGCGCGGCCGTGTTCGCCGATGGCGACGGCATGTCGCCCGTGTTCCGCCACTTCGTCGCCGGGCAGATCGCCGCGCTGCGCGAGCTGACGCTGTTCTACGCGCCGAACATCAACAGCTACAAGCGCTTGGTCGCGGGCAGCTTCGCCCCGACCGTCGCGGCGTGGGGCTTCGACAACCGGACGTGCGCGTTCCGGGTCGTCGGCCACGGCGCGGCCATGCGGGTCGAGAACCGGGTGCCGGGCGGTGACGTCAACCCCTATCTGGCGTTCGCTGCGATGATCGCAGCGGGGCTGCGCGGCATCGACGACACGCTCGAGCTCGAGGACGACTACGTCGGCAACGCCTACGAGAGCGACAACGAACGGGTCCCCGACAACCTGCGCGACGCCGCCGAGCTGTTCTCCGCCAGCGACCTCGCGCGCGACGCGTTCGGCGACGACGTGGTCGCGCACTACCGCAACATGGCCGACGTCGAGCTCGCAGCGTTCGGCGCGGCGGTCACCGACTGGGAGCGCTACCGGGGCTTCGAGCGCCTCTAGCGCCAGGCAGGGTCAGGACTTTCCACATGGACGCAGCGGGCCTGTTCATCGACGGCGCTCAGCGGGCGGCGGCGTCGCGTGCCACGCATCCGGTCGACGACCCGTCGACGGGCGAGCCCTGTCTCGAGGTCGCCCTCGGCGACGCCCATGACGTCGAGGCCGCGGTCGCCGCCGCAGCGCGGGCGGCGATGGAGTGGGGGCGGCGCCCCGCGCCCGAGCGGGCCGCCGTGCTCCACGCCGCCGCCGCGCTCGCCCGTGAGCGGCACGAGGACCTGGCACGGACCGAGTCGCGCGACGTCGGCAAGCCGATCGCCGACGCCCGGGTCGAGATGGCGTCGGTCGCTGACGTGTTCGACTTCTACGCCGGTGTCGTGTGCGGCTTCGGCGGCGAGACGCTGTCGGTCCCCGCCGGCGGGTTCGACTACACGCTGCGCCAGCCGGTGGGTGTCGTCGGCCTCATCATGCCGTGGAACTTCCCCGGCCTCATCGCCACCTGGAAGCTGGCACCTGCCCTGGCGGCCGGCAACGCCGTTGTGCTCAAGCCGGCGCTGCTGACCCCCGCGTCGGCGCTGGAGATCGCGACGATCCTGCATGACGCCGGCGTGCCGCCGGGGGTGATCAACGTGGTCCCGGGTCGCGGCAGCACGGTCGGTGAGGCCATCGTCGGGCATGGCGACGTGCGCAAGATCGCGTTCACCGGCTCGACGGCCGTCGGTGTCGGCATCCAGCAGCGCGCGGCCGCGTCGCTCAAACGGGTCACGCTCGAGCTCGGCGGCAAGTCGCCGAACGTCGTCTTCGCCGACGCCAATGTCGAGGCCGCTGCGACGGAGGCGGTCCCAGCGGTCTTCGGCAACGCCGGGCAGGACTGCTGTGCGCGCAGCCGGATCCTCGTCGAGGACAGCGTGCACGACGACTTCGTCGAGGCGCTGGTGGCGGCGACCGAGGACTTCCGCGTCGGCGACCCGGCCGACGCGGACACGCAGATGGGGCCGCTGATCACCGACGACCAGCGCCAGACCGCGCTGGACTATCTGGCCTCGGCGCGTGACGAGGGTGCGATGGTCGCGTGCGGGGGAGAGGTGCTCGACCGGCCCGGCTGGTTCGTGCGACCCGCGGTCATCGACCGTGC
>DATHVN010000002.1 GCA_035461305.1 Euzebyales bacterium
GCGACGTTTCAGTACCCGAACGACCAGCGCGAGTCGACGCTGTGGTATCACGACCACACGCTCGGCATGACCCGCCTCAACGTGTACGCAGGACCAGCGGGCTTCTTCATCGTGCGCGGCGGACCCGAGGGTGAGGACGCCCTGCTCGACAGCCGCTTCGGCACGGCGGCGGTGCTCCCGGGGCCGGCGCCGCGGGAAGGGGACAAGTTCCCACCGAACAAGAACTACCGTGAGATCGCGCTCGCCGTCCAGGACCGGTCGTTCGACGCCGACGGCTCGCTGTTCTACCCGGACACGCGCGCGTTCTTCGACGGCATCACCGGACCGTACATCCCCCAGACCGACATCTCGCCGATCTGGAACCCGGAGTTCTTCGGCAACACGATCATCGTCAACGGGAACACGTGGCCGTTCCATATCGTCGAGCAGGCGCGCTACCGGTTCCGCGTCCTGAACGGGTGCCAGTCGCGCTTCCTCATCTTCGACTTCGGCAACATCCCCGGCGTCGAGGTGTGGCAGATCGGCAATGAGGGGGGCTACCTGCGCGCCCCGGTCAACCTCACCGCGGACCGCGACAATCGGCTGTTGATGGGTCCCGCCGAGCGCGCCGACCTGATCGTCGACTTCACCAACGTGTCGCTCGGCAGCCACGTCCTCGGCAACGTCGGCCCAGACGAGCCGTTCGGTGGCGGGGACCCCGGCGTCGACTTCGAGCCCGCCGATCCGGGGTCCACCGGTCAGGTCATGGAGTTCCGCGTCGTGCCGGCCCCGGCACCCGACCCGACGACGCCACCGCAGTTCCTGGTGCTCCCGCCCGTCGCCGCCCTGACGGGCGGCACGACCCGACCGCTGGCGCTGCTGGAGCAGATGTCGGAGTTCTTCGAGGACGCGCCGGCCGAGACCCGGTTGGGCACCATCGCCGGCGATCCGAACACGGGGACCGGCACGTGGACGGCGAAGAAGTGGGAGGACGAGGTCACCGAGAACCCTGCGGTCGGAGACACCGAGGTGTGGGAGTTCTACAACGCCAGCGCCGACGCCCACCCCATGCACGTCCACGAGGTGCTGTTCCAGGTCGTGGACCGGCAGGAAATCACCGTGGATGAGGAGAGCCAGACGGTGCAGGTAGCTCCCGGCTCCGCCCCGATCCCGCCGGAGCCGCACGAGGACGGGTGGAAGGACACCGTCATCGCGTATCCGGGGCAGGTCACCAGGCTGCGGCTGAGGTTCGCCAACCCGGGCCAGTTCGTCTGGCACTGCCACATCGTCGAGCACGAGGACAACGAGATGATGCGGCCGTACCGGATCGGACCGGAACAGCCCGGCCAGCCCACCTGAGCGGGGCCCGCTGGGTCAGCTCAGGAGCACGGCCGCGCCCTGCACGCGGTCGTGCGCCAGGTCGGCCAGCGCCTGGTCGGCGCGTCCGAACGGGTACGGCGCGGTGGTCACGCGGATCCCGATGCGCTCGGCCGCGTCGAGGAAGGCGCGGCCGTCGGCCCGCGTGTTCGCGGTCGTGCTGACGATCCGTCGCTCCTGGAAGAGGTGGCGCTGGTAATGCAGCGTCGGGATGTCGCTCAGGTGGATCCCTGCGACGACCAGCGTGCCGCCGCGGTCCAGTGCCTCGAGCGCCGGCGGGACCAGCGTGCCGACGGGGGCGAACAGCACCGCGGCGTCCAGGGGCTCGGGCGGCCGGTCCGTCGCACCCTGCGCGGACGTGCAGCCGAGCGCCAACGCACGGTCCCGAGCGGCGGGATCACGTGTCATGACGTGGACGGTCGCCTCCTCGTGCAGCGCGACCTGTGCCGCGAGGTGGGCGCTGGCGCCGAAGCCGTAGATCCCCAGCCGCCGCTGGCCGGTCGCGGTCGCGTGCAGCCCGGTCTGGCGCAGGGCCCGGAAGCCGATGATCCCCGCGCACAGCAGCGGCGCGGCGTGCTCGTCGTCGAACGCGTCCGGCAGGCGGTAGGCGTACGCGGCCGGCACCGTGCACCACCCGGCGAACCCGCCGTCGGCGTCCCATCCCGTGAACGCCGGTCGCAGGCACAGGTTCTCGGCGCCCGATGTGCAGAAGCGGCAGGTCCCGCACGTCGACCGCAGCCAGGGGATGCCGACCCGGTCGCCGACGGCATGGGCTGTGACGCCGTCGCCGAGCGCGTCGACGTGTCCCACCGCCTCGTGGCCGGGCACGACGCCGGACCGGCGGGGCGGAAGGTCGCCCTCCGCCAGGTGCAGGTCCGTACGGCACACGCCACACGCGGTCACCCGGACGCGGATCTCGCCCGGGCGCGCCTGCGGTACCTTGCGGGTCACCAGGCGTAGCGGCCGGTCATCGATCGGAGCGGGCCGGTCAACGATCCACGCCTGCATCTCGTCGCCGTTCACCGCGACCTCCTCCACGTCGCCGCCACCCGGCCGGCGGACACCATGATGGCAGGCCCGGGCCTGCGCACGGGTCGAGCGGCCGCACGGACGAGGACCTTCGCCCCTCGCACCGAACGCGTCCGAGGGGATGCTGACACCGGTGCACATGGAGGTGCACGGAGGTGCACGTGGAGCGAGGTGAACGCGATGGGCGAGCTCGTCGTCGGCGTTGACGGTTCGGACGGCTCGCGGGTCGCGCTTGCGTGGGCAGTCGAGGAGGCGCGGCTGCACGGAGATGATCTCACGGTCGTGACCGTCATGCCGTCGCCGAACCTGCTGATCACGCCGGCCCCGATCGGGGAGGACCTGCGGCGGCGTGCCGACATGGAGGCATCGCATCGTGCCCGGGCACTGCTCGAGGAGGTGATCGCCCCGTACGCCGACGCCGGCGTGACCATCACGTCGGTCGTGATGCGGGACGACGCCACGTTCCACGCGCTCACCCGCCGCGCAGCCGACGCCGACGCGGTGGTCGTCGGCTCACGCGGCCTCGGTGCGCTGCGGCGCATGCTGCTCGGTTCGGTCAGCAGCCAGGTCGCCGTGCACGCCGAGACCACGGTCGTGGTCGTCCCCGCGCCCTCGGAGGAGCAGCGGCGCGACGACAAGGTCGTCGTCGGCATCGATGGATCCACCCATGCCGGGGTGGCGCTCCGCCGAGCCGCGGTGGAGGCCGCGTTGCGCGGATGGGAGCTCGAGCTCGTCATGGTCCAGCCACCCCCACCGGTCGCCGCCGAATCAGGCCGCGACCCGGTCGAGGCCTACATGTGGGCCGGTACGCTGGCACCCGAACCCGTGCCGCACTCCGACGAGCTGGCCGACGACTACCAGCAGGCCACCACGCACTGGCGCAACCTGGCCGAGGGACTGCTCGAGGCCGAGCTCGACAGACTCGACGCCGCGACGCTGCCGGACAAGGTCACGCCCACCGTGATCGGTGCGGACCACCCTGCCCGCGCGCTGCTCGACGTCGCGGCATGGGCGAAGCTGCTCGTGCTGGGCCGGCGCGGCCGGGGTGGGTTCACCGGCATGCTGCTCGGCTCGATCAGCCAGCACTGCGTCCGTCACGCGATGTCGCCGGTGATGATCGTCCCGCCCAACGGGGCGTGACGCCGCTGTCCCCTCAGGAGGGTGGTCCGATGCAACCGCCACACGGCCCCGAACAGGCCCCGAGCACGCCAGACGACGAGCGGGCGCCGGATGACGTTTCGGCGCCGGACGACGTTCCGGCGAGCGCCGGAGCACCCGACGCAGGCGACCAGGACGGGCGCGCGGAGGATGCCGCAGAACCGTCGCAACGTGCGGTCCTGCGGCGCAGCCGGGACGACAAGGTGATCGCTGGCGTCGCCGGAGGTCTCGGGCGGTACCTCGGGGTGGACCCGGTCATCATCCGCGTGGCGTTCGTCGTCCTGGCGGTCAGTGGGGGCTCCGGGCTGCTGCTGTACCTGATCGGCATGATCGCGATCCCGGAGGAGCGTCCGGGGGAGATCCCGCACGATGCTCCGCCGGGCGACCAGCACACGGGCGTGATGATCCTCGGTGGCGTGCTCGTCGTCGTCGGTGGGCTGCTGCTGGCCGATCGCGTCGTCCCCAACCTGACCACGGTGCTGGGTCCGCTGGTGTTGATCGGGCTTGGCGCTGCGGTCATCGTCGGGGCACGACGTTGACCGCCGCGTCCACGCCCCGCAACCGGGACGGGATCCGTTGGGGCCAGCTGGTGTGGGGCGGGGCGCTGCTGGCGTTCGGTGTCGCTTGGTTCGTCGACGTCGTCGCAGGGGTCAGCGTGTCGTACGCGGTGGTCGCCGCGGCCACGCTGGTTGCCGTCGGGCTGGCACTGCCCCTCGCACCGCCCGGTGACCGAGGTGGCGTGTTCGGGCTGGGCCTGGTGCTCACGGTCGTGGTGCTGGCCGGCACGATCATCGGTCCCGCCGTCGATCCGACCGTCGTGGCGCGTGGCGTCGGCGACGTCGAGTTCCGCCCGACCGACGCGACCCAGCTGCAGGAGCGCTACGAGCACGGCGTCGGTAACGTCGCGGTCGATCTGCGGGCCGTGCGCGTCGACTCACCGACGGCCGTCGCCGTCGACCTGGCGGTCGGTGACCTGATCGTGCGGGTGCCTCCGGAGACGGCGATCGAGGTCGACGGTGAGGTCGGCGTCGGTGAGATCGTGGTGTTCGGCGATCAGCGAGGTGGCCTCGGACCCACGGTCCGTCGGCGGTACGGCCCGGCATCGGAGACGAGGGTGCTGCGCCTGGACGCGTCTGTCGGCATCGGCAGGCTGGAGGTGGCGCGATGAGCGATCGCGCGGCGACCGCATGGGCGGTGTGCTTCGTGCTCGTCGGCGTGCTGGCGTTCGTCGTGGAGCTCGACATCTGGACGCCCAACGCCGACTGGCTGTGGCCGGTGCTGCTGATGGTGCTGGGCGTGGCCCTGCTCGTGGCCGGGGGGACGGGGGCCAGCCGCGGCGGCGACCGCCAGGCGCGCTGACCACGACGCTCAGCCCGTCGGGGACGGTGCGCGCGTCGTGCCCGCCCACAGGACGAGGTTGGGCAGGATCCCGGCGACCATGACGAGCACCCAGCCGGATGGTGGGAGCGGTACGACGTCGAACAGCGCCTGTGCGGGTGGCACGACCACCAGCAGGACCTGGGCGATCCCGCCTCCGAGCGTGGCGAGCAGCAGCAGGCGGTTGCCGCCCGGTCCTCCGCTCCCGCGGCGGACGACGAAGGCGTACCCGAGGTGCGCGACGACGAGCGCGCAGAACATCACCGTGCGCGCCTGCGCCCACGACATGGCGAAGACCAGCCGTGCGGTGGCCAGCGCACCCAGGACGCAGATGGCGATCACCGCCGCGCGCGCCGCGAGGAGCCGGATGCGTGCCCACGACAGCAGCCGCGTGCCCGGCGGCCGCGGCGGCCTTCGCATCACACGGCGATCCGCCACGTCGGTCCCCAGCGCGATCGCCGGCAGCCCATCGGTGACCAGGTTGATCCACAGCAGCTGCAGGGGGAACAGCGGGAGGCCCATCCCCGGTGCCAGCGTCAGCCCCGCCACCACCACGAAGATCTCCCCGAGGTTGCCGGCGACGAGGTAGTCCACGACCTTGCGCAGGTTGTCGTAGATCCTGCGCCCCTCGGCCACCGCGGACACGATCGTCGCCAGGTTGTCGTCCGTGATCACCATGTCGGCAGCTTCGCGTGCCACGTCGCTGCCGCGGCGCCCGAGCGCGATGCCGATGTCGGCGCGACGGAGCGCCGGCGCATCGTTGACGCCGTCACCCGTCATCCCGACGACCTGTCCACGCTGCTGCAGCCGGCCGACGAGCGCCAGCTTCTGGTCGGGATCGACCCGCGCATACACGGGCGCGCTGGTCGGGTCGTCCGCCAGGCCGTCGACCCGCAGCTGGCGCCCGGTGGTGACATCGCGCCCGGTTGCCAAGCCGACCTCGGCGGCCACCGCTCCGGCCGTTGCCGGATGGTCGCCCGTAGCCATCAGCAACGTGATGCCGGCGTCCCGCGCCCGCGCGACCGACGCCTGCGCGGCGGCGCGCACCGGGTCCTTGAGGCCGACGAACCCCAGCAGCTCCAGCTCGGCGACCGCACCGTCGGGATCGTCGGGCACCGTGTGGAGCCGGCGATGCGCCAGGGCCAGCACCCGCACGCCGCTGTCGGCCATCGCGCTCACGTGATCGTCCAGGCGTGCGCGCATACGGTCGTCCAGCCGGCCGCCCGCTGCGACGTGCGTGCACGAGGGTACGACGGCCTCCGGCGCACCCTTGACGAGCAGTTGGCGGTGCGCCGGGTCGTCCACGCGGACGTGCAAGGTCGCCATGCGCCTCCGGTCCGCATCGAACGGGCTCGTCTGCACGCGCCGCCACAGGGAACGGAGGCGCGCCACCTCGTCACGTCCCACGGCTTCGAGCAGCGCGAGCTCCATCGGGTCACCGACAGGCGGATCCACCGTCGCGTCGTTGCACAGCGCCATCACCCGGGCCGCGGACTCGTAGGCCTCGGCCCCCCACGCCACGGCCGCGTCGTCGGTCGCCGTCGCGTCGCGCAGCTCGCTGACGCGCATGCGGTTCTCGGTCAGCGTCCCGGTCTTGTCGACGAGCAGCACGGTGACCGAGCCGAGTGTCTCGACGGCGGCCAGCCGCCTGACGATCGCACCACGCTCGGCCATGCGGCGCACGCCCAGCGCCAGCCCGACTGCGGTGATGGTCGCGAGACCCTCGGGCACGGCCGCGACGGCCAGGGCCACGGCCGCCAGGAAGGTCTCCTCGAGCGCCGCGCGACCTGGTCCCGCCCGTACGAACGACAGGACGAGCACTGCTGCGGCGACGCCGACCGACACGATCGCCAGCTGCCGCGTCACGCGTGCGAGATCGACCTGCAGCGGCGTCGGCCTGCGGGTCGCGGTGGCGTCGCGGGCGATGCTCGCCAGGATCGTGGCGGCACCGGTGGCCACGGCAACCCCGGTCGCGGTCCCGCGGGTCACGAAGGTGCCGGTGTGGGCCGTGCCGGCGCGGTCACCGAGGCCGGCACCCTCGGAGGTGACGAACGCGGCGTCCTTGCGCGCCGCGACGCTCTCGCCGGTCAGCATTGACTCATCGATCTCGAGCGCCACGGTCTCGACGAGGCGCAGGTCGGCGGGGATGCGGTCCCCGGCCTCGAGCAGCACCACGTCCCCTGGCACGACCTCCGCCGACGGGATCTGCTGGACGACGCCGTCGCGTTGCACGCGCGCCTCCGGCACGGTGAGCGTCCGGAGCGCCTCGAGCGCCGACGCCGCCCGCCGCTCCTCGACGACGGCGATGGTGCCGTTGATGGCGACGATGACCGCGATCGCGACGGCCTCGGTCACCTCCCCTAGGACGAGGCCCGACACCGCCGCCGCGGCCAGCAGGAGCAGCGCCATGGGCTCGCGCAGCTGGCGGGCGATCTGCGCACCCAGTGTCTCGCGGGGCGGCTCGGGCAGCTCGTTCGGGCCGACCTGCGACAGCCGCAGCCGCGCGTCGCTGGTGGACAGCCCGGCGGCAGGGTCGACGCCTGCCGCGCCGAGCACAGCTGCAACGCTGTGCCGGTCGGCGTGCGCGAGGACCTCGCTCAGACGATGGCTCCCCGCTACGGCACCACGACGACGGGGCCAGCCGCGTGGTGCAGGCACTGGTGGCTGACCGACCCGAACACGATACGCCCGATCGCACCACGTCCGTGCGTGCCGAGGACCAGCAGCCGGCCTGGGCCGGTGTGGGAGAGCAGGACGTCGGCGGGTGCGCCACGCTCGATCACACGGGTGACGTCGGCCATCGACACGTCGGCCGCGGCGAGTGCGTCGCGGACCACCTGCTCGGCCTTCTCCTGGCCGCGGATGAGCAGCTGCGCACGGCGCTCGTCGGACGCCCGGGCCACCATCATGGGGTCGACGGCGAGCTGGAACGCGTGGACGACGGCCAGCCTGACGTTGCGGTGGCCAGCCTCCTCGGTGGCCCACAGCAGCGCGCGCTGGGCGGCCTGGGAGCCGTCGACGCCGACGATCAGCCCGTGCGCTTCCTGCAGGTCGTCCTCGGCGGTGGGCGGGATGACCGCGACCGGGGTCGTGGCGTGCGCCGCCGTGCGGTAGCCCGTGGAACCGAGCCGCAGACGGTCGAACCCGCCGGCGCCGCGCGATCCCACGACGATCAGGGCCGCGTCCTCGCCCGCATCGACGAGGCCGGCGCTCGACGCGTTGAACACGCCCATCGCACCCGCCGTCCACTTGACGCGGCCGAGCACGTGCTGGTTGCGGTCGATGATCTCGTCGAGCCGGGCTTCCGCCGCGTCCTGGTCCGGCACGTACATCACGACGCCACGTGCGTGCACGACGTAGCAGTGGACCACGTCCACGGCGGCGACACGTAGCTCCGCTTCGCGTACGGCCCAGGCGAGTGCCCGGTCGGCCTGGGGTGACCCGTCAACACCGACGACGATGCGCTGCACGTTCAACGTCCCTGCGGGATCGACCGCGGTCATGACCCGTGGATCACGACGACAGGTCCGCGTGCGTGCGTGAGGCACTGCATGCTCACGGAGCCGAGCAGGAGCCCGGCGAACCCCTCCCGGCCGCGGCTGCCGACGACCACGAGCGACGAGGAGCGCGCGGCGACGGTGACCAGGACGTGCGCGGCCTGGCCCGCCAGGACCCGCGGGAGGACATCGGTGCCGCGCACGCCGAGCGTGTCGCGGATGATCGTCAGCAGCCGACGACGTGCGCCCTCGTCAGCCTGCTCGTCGAGCGAGGCGAGCTCGGACGCCGACGCGTCCGAGGTGACGGGGTCGACGGCTGGGCGCACGAGCACCGCCTCCACGGGCACGTCGCGCAGTCGTGCCTCCTCCGCGCCCCACTCGAGCGCACGTCGCGATGATGGGGAGCCGTCGATGCCGACGACGACCGACGTCGTGACCGGTGGGATCGCCGCCCCATCGACGTAGGGGATCACCGCCACGGGCACGCTGGCGTGCGTCACGACCTGCTGGCTGACCGAGCCGAGCAGCAGCCCGGGGAAGCCGCCGAGCCCGCGGCTGCCGAGAACGAGCAGGTCGGCGTCGCGGGCGTGGTGGAGCAGGGCGCCGGCGACCTGCCGTCCCAGCGCAGGCGCCACGGCGATGTCCGCGTCGACGCCACTGGTGGTCCACGGGTCGAGTGCGTGGCGCACCAGCTCGATCGCCTCGGCCTCCCGGCGCTCCGCAGCGGTACCGCCATCGAGTGCGCCGGCGAGGCGGCCGACGCCGAACGCGTGCAGCACCGTCAGCGCCGCGGAGCGCAGCTCCGCCTCCTCCACCGCCCACGCCAGGGCCCTGGTCGCGTGCGGCGATCCGTCGATTGCCACCACGATCTTCATCTGCCGCCTTCCGGTCACGGTTGCGTGTGCGTCAAGCGTCGCGGGGTCACCGACGCGCCGCAGTGCATTTCGGCCCGGTCGCCGCGGCCGATCGTCCCGGCGTCGTCACGTCGGCGGTGAGGGGGCGATCCTGATGAGCTCCTCGATCTCGGTCACGCCGGCGATGGCGCCGACCGTGCGCACGAGCCGGTCGCGGATCGTGATCGAGTCGACGGTGCCCGACAGGAAGATCTCGCCGCCGGGGCCCACGTCGGCCACCACACCGGTGACGCCGAGCGCCGCGATGCGTCCGTCGACGGTGCGTCGCAGCAGGTCGCCGTGCAGCGTGACGGTGCGCAACAGGTCTTGACCGGTCACGAGGCCGACGATGCGGATGTGACGCTCGACCACGACGAGCCGGTCGGTGCGCTCGGACCGCATCCGCTCGGCCGCGACGTGGATCGGGCTCGTCGGTTCGACGGTGACCGGTGGACGGAGCAGGCTCCGGACGACGACCGACCGTGCCTGTGCCGCCTGTGGCGGGAGGTGCGCCAGGGCGACGTCGAGGGCATGCAGCACACCCGACAGCCGTCCCCGCTGGTCGACCACCGGCGCGCCCGCGTAGCCGTGGTTGGCCAGCATGGCGGCGGCGACGTCGACACGCATGTCGTCGCGCAGCACCAGCGGGTCCGTCGACATGACCTGCCCGACCGTGATCTCCCGCAGGTCGGTCGGTGCGCGGCTGGCCGTCATCGCACGGTCCGGACGTCTGCCCCGCTCACCCCAGCAGGTCCTGGCGCCACGGAGGCGCGAGCCACGCTCATTGACGATCATCGCCTCCTGCGCCGGCGTGAACCCGTGCTGTACACCGTCGCGGAGCGACGGTCCGGCGACAGGGCCGTTGGTCACAGCGTGACGGGCGGACCGGCCCAGCGATCGACCACCCGTGCCGGGGTCAACCCTCCGGATCAGCGCCGGGCTGCCGCGCAGGTCTGCACGGTGCCGGCGTCTGCGCGTGCAGGGCCCGGTCGGGCGGGGTCGATCGCCTCCCATCACCGGGACCTGTAGCCATGCGTCGCCCGAACCACACGGCCACACTCGACCGCGAGGATCGTACGAGCCGGAGGTGTGTCATGGGCGGCATCGTGGTCGGCGTGGACGGATCGGTCGCCGCGGACCGGGCGCTGCGCTGGGCGGTCGACGAGGCCGTGCTGCGCGACACGGAGGTCCGGCTCGTGCTCGGCTACGTGCTGCACGTGCACCGTCCGTCGGTCACCTCGACGGACCGGGAGCGGGCCGAGCGGGCGCTACAGGAGATCGTCGAGCGTAACGCCGAGGTGCTGCGCCGTGTCCCATGGAAGACGACCGCCGCGCCACTGCTGGGGCGGCCCTACGCGGATGCGATCCTCGAGGCCGGTGACGACGCCGACCTGATCGTGGTCGGCTCCCGCGGGCTCGGTGGGTTCAACGAGCTGGTGCTGGGCTCCACCAGCTACCGTGTCGCCGCGCACGCGACCGCGCCCGTGGCGGTCGTGCGCGGAGGCGGGGACGGCGATCCGAGGGACTGCGTCGGGATCGTCGTCGGGGTCGACGGCTCCCGCGCCGCCGTCCGCGCGTTGCGGTGGGCCGTCGCCGAGGCTGTGCTGCGCGGCGTCGACGTGACCCTGGTGCACGGGTACTTCGCTCCCAGCGAGGCGCTGCTGAGCGGCGTGGCGTCGCCTGAGCAGATCGAGACCGAGCGCACGCGCGCGCGCACGCAGGCACAGGCGATCGTCGACGCGGTGCTCGCCGACGTCGACGTGCCCGAGGGCGTCACCGTGACCCCCCAGGTGATGGCGGGCACGCCCGCCGGGGCCATCCTCGGCCACACGACCGCCAGCCACCTGACGGTCGTCGGCACCCGCGGTCACGGCGGCATCCGACGGACTGTCGTAGGCTCGACGAGCCACCAGGTCCTGCACCACGCGCCGGGGCCGGTGGTGGTCGTGCCGTGACAGGCAGGCGAGCCTGACCGCTAGCAAGGGAACGAGGGATGGAATGGCCAAGGCAGAGGTGGTCGTCGGAGTCGACGGGTCGCAGGACTCGTTCGCAGCGCTGAGGCTGGCGGCTGACGAGGCGCGCAGCAGATCCGGGCGGCGCCTGCACGTCGTGTACGTGTACGAACCCGCGCGGACCACCCAGGCGGTGACGGCGGCGGCGGTCGTGGCGGCCGGCCCGTGGGCCTCCCCGACGACCGGCGACACCATCCTGGAGGACGCGCACCGCCGCGACGACGAGGAACGGGCAGAGGCGAAACGGCACGCCGAGGGACACCTGCGGCAGATGGTGTCACAGGCTGACGCGGACCTGAGCGGACTCGACGTGCAGCAGAGCGCTGTCGGCGACGAGCACCCGTCCGCGGCGCTGGTGCGGCTCTCCACAGGCGCCGACCTGCTCGTCGTTGGTTCCCGCGGCCTCGGCGGGTTCCGGGGGCTGCTCCTGGGATCGGTCAGTCAGCAGTGCGTGCACCACGCGACCTGTCCGGTCCTGGTCACGCGCGGGTAGCTCAGACCGTCCCGGCCGGTGCGGTCGGGCGGACCAGCACGCGGGCGTCCAATGCGACCGCCCCGTGCTGGTCGACGACGACGGGGTTGCAGTCGAGCTCCGCGACCACCGACTGGTGCTCGGCAAGCGAGCTGACCCGCACGAGCAGGTCCTCGACAGCAGCGACGTCGGCCTTCGGCGCACCGCGGTACTCGTCGAGCAGCGGGAACGTCTTCAGGTCGTGGACCATCTCCGAGGCGTCCTCGGGTGTCAGCGGTGTGAGGCGGACCGACACGTCGTTGAGCAGTTCTACGGTGACGCCACCCGCGCCGCACACGACGACGGGGCCGAACGTCGGGTCGTCGGTCACACCGACGAGCAGTTCGGGGCCGGCGGCGACCATCGGCTGCACGAGGAACGCGTCCAGGTCGTGGTCGGCGGCGGCGACGGCGCGACGGATGTCGGCTGCCGCCGCGGTGATCTGTCCGTCAGTCGAGAGGCCCAGCCTGACGGCGCCCACGTCGCTCTTGTGCACGAGTCCCTCCGCGACGGCCTTCAGTGCGACCGGTCCGCCGATCTCGTGCGCTGCCGTGACGGCGTCCGCGGCGGTCGCCACGGTCCGCCCGCGCACGAGCGGGATGGCGTAGCAGTCGAACAGCTGGGCCACCTCGTCGGGGGTCAGCCACCGTCCGGTTGCGCGGTCGCCCATGACACGAGCCAGCAGCGCCGATGCCTCGTCGTGGCGCAGCCCCGGCGGTTCCACCACCTCGACGTCGGGCCTGCGCCGTCGTGCGGTATCGCGTGCGACGTGGCCCAGCGCCCGCACGGCGTCCTCAGGGAAGGCGTAGGTCGGGATGCCGGCCTGGTCACGCAGCAGGTCCTGCGCCGCCGCGGCCGACGACATGAACACCGACAGCACCGGCACCCGGCCGTCGAGCCCCGCCGCAGCCTCCTGCATGGCCGCGGCGACGTCGGTCGGGTCACCCGCGAGGGGCGGGATGTAGATGGCGATCAGCGCGTCGACCTCGCCGGATCGACCGACCGTGGAGATCGCGCGTGCGTAGTCGTCGGCCGAGACGGGCGCCAGCGTGTCCACCGGGTTGTCGATCGCCGCCTCCGGAGGCAGGAAGCGGCGCAGCTCCTCCAGCGTCCGCGCCGACAGGCTGACGACCTCGAGACCCTCCGCGACACAGGCGTCGGCGCACAGGATGCCCGGACCCCCCGCGTTGGTCACGATGCCGACGCGGCCACCGACCGGCTGGGGCTGGTTGGCGAGCAGCGTCGCGACGTCGAACAGCTCCGACAGCGTGTCGGTGCGCACGACCCCGGCCTGGCGGAACAGCGCATCCACGGTGCGGTCCGATGCCTGGAGCAGCGCGCCGGTGTGGGACGCCGCGGCTCGAGCTCCTGCGGAGGAGCGTCCGCTCTTGACGGCGACCACGGGCGTGGTCCGCGTCACCCGTCGCGCGATGCGGGAGAACTTCCGTGGATTGCCGAAGGACTCCAGGTACAGCAGGATCACGTCGGTCCGGGGGTCGGTCTCCCAGTAGTGCAGCAGGTCGTTGCTCGACAGATCCGCCTTGTTGCCGATCGAGACGAACGACGACAGGCCCAGTCCCAGCTCGTTGGCATGGTCGATGATGGCCAGGCCGAGCGCACCGCTCTGCGACAGGAAGCCGACCCGACCGGCAACCGGCGCGTACGGTCCGAACTGGGCGTCCAGCCGCACCGCCGGGTCGGTGTTGACGACGCCCAGGCAGTTCGGTCCCACCAGGCGCATGCCCGCCTGACGGCAGACCGCCAGCAGCTCGCGCTGGCGGTTCGCGCCGACGTCATCGGTCTCGGCGAAGCCGGCCGACAGCACGACCAGCGCACGGACCCCGACCGTGGCGCAGTCGACCGCCGCGCCGACGACGGCGTCGGTGGGCACCGCGATGACGGCGAGGTCCACCGGGCCGGGGACGTCGCGCACCGACGGGTACGCCGCCACCGACTGGACGACGTTTGCCGCAGGGTTGACCGGGTAGACGGGGCCGGCGAACCCACCCGACAGCAGGTTGTGGAACACCTCGGCACCAGGCGTGCCCCGGTCGCGGGACGCGCCGATGACGGCCACCGACGTGGGCGCCAGCACGTGACGGACCGCCGCAGCCGCCGCCGTCTGCTCACGGCGCTCGAACTGGCGGCGTCCGTCGGCCGTCGGCCGGGTGGGGAACTCGATCTCGATGTCGCCCGGCACCGCGTGGCGGGTGATCGCGAATCCGCTGTCCCGCAGCACCACCAGCATCCGGTGGTTCTGTGGCAGGACGTGTGCCGTGAACACCGCGACGTCCCGGTCGGCCGCGACCTCGGCGAGGCGCTCCAGCATCAACGTGCCGAGACCGCGGCGCTGGTGTGCGTCGGCGATCGTCAGGGCCACCTCAGCACGGTCGGCCCCCGTGCGCTCCCGCTCGAAGCAGCCGTGGGCGATGATGTGCCCGTCTGCGCCGGTCGTCGCGACGACCGCGTAGCCGTCGGCCACCTCGGGGTGCGCCGCCAGCCACGCGCTCCGCTCGACGTCGACCGCGCCCGAGAAGTATCGCAGCAGGCGCGACTCGGGTGACAGCTCGGCGAGGAACGTCTGCAGGTCCGCGACATCGTCGGCCTCGACACGGCGGATCCGCACCGTTGAGCCGTCGCGGAGCACCGCGTCGACGTGCTCGCCGGTCGATCTCATGCCCGCCAGCGTACGACCGGGACACCGCCCGCCGTCGTACGAGCGCTCACCCGCGCGGGGAGCCGGTGCCGTTGCCGCGGTCCCGCGCGGCGTCGAGCAGGAGCTGCCGCTCGGCGCTGGCGATCACGCGGCGCGCCGCGTCGACCGCGTCGGGGTTGACCGAGATCGACGTGATCCCGAACTCGACCAGGCGGCGCGCGATGTCGGGGCGGTTCGACGGCGCCTGGCCGCACAGCGACGAGGTGATGCCGGCGTCGCGGCACGCGGCGACGATCTGCCGGATCGCGTGGAGCACGGCATCGTCGGCCTCGTCGAACAGCTCGGCGCACAGCTCCGAGTCGCGGTCGACGCCGAGCATGAGCTGCGTCAGGTCGTTGGACCCGATCGACACGCCGTCGATGCCCATCGCCGCGTACTCGGGGATGCGGTATATGATCGACGGCACCTCGGCCATGACCCAGCGGTGCAGGCCGCGCTGGCGTCCGAGCGGACTGGCGTCGATGGCCTCCAGGCACGCCTCCAGTTCCCACCGCGTCCGTACGAACGGAATCATGATGTGCAGGTTCGGCGTCACCTCGCGGACCTCGGTCAGCGTGCGCAGCTCCAAGGCGAACAGCTCGGAGTCGCGCACGTACCGGTAGCAGCCGCGGTAACCGATCATCGGGTTCTCCTCGGCCGGCTCGTACTGTGCGCCGCCGCGCAGTCCGCGGAACTCGTTCGAGCGGAAGTCCATGGTCCGGTAGACGACCGGCCGCGGCGCGAAGGCCTGGGTGATGGTCAGCAGCGAGTCGCGCATGTGGTCCACGAACTGGTCCGCCTCGCCCCGGGCGAGCAGCCGCTGGGGGTGCTCGCCGTCGAGCGCCTCGGTCATGATGAACTCGGCTCGCAGCAGCCCGACCCCGTCGACCGGCAGTGCGGCGACCTTCGTCGCCTGCTCGGGGATGGCGAGGTTGACGTACAGGGTCGTCGCGAGTGCCTCGATCGGTCGCGAGACCGACGCCAGTGCGGCCGCGATGTCCGCGGCGGCCGTCACCGGTGCCGGCGGTCCCGTGAGGAGCTCGATGACGTCACCCTCGTGAACGGTCCCGCTGGCACCGTCGATCGTGACCAGCTCGCCGGTCCGCAGCGTCTGTGTCGCCTTGCGGGTGCCGACGACGGCTGGCACACCCAGCTCGCGGCTCACGATGGCGGCGTGGCACGTCATGCCGCCGGCATCGGTGACGAGCGCGGCGGCCCGGCGCATGGTCGGCACCCAGTCGGGCGCCGTCATTGGTGCTACGAGGATCTCGCCGTCCCGGAACTCGGCGCCCTGGTCCGGTGTGGTCAGGATGCGCACGCGCCCCGCGACGACGCCGGGCGACGCGCCCAGGCCGGTGAGCAGCACGTGATCCTCGGGCTCCTCCTCCGCGAGCGTGGTGATCGGCCGCGTCTGCACGATGTAGGTCTTGCCCTCGGCGATCGCCCACTCGATGTCCTGGGGCTCCCCGTAGTGCTGTTCGATGCGCAGACCGAGCTCGGCGAGCTGCACCGCCTCGGTGTCGGTCAGCACCCGTGTGCCGCCCTCCTCGGGGGCCAGCTCGATCGTGCGGTCCGCGCCGTCGGGACCCCGGACGATCTTGTGGGCCTGCTCACCAACGTTGGCCGACAGCAGGCGGGGGCCGTCCTTGGCGATGGTGTAGGTGTCGGGCTGCACCGACCCGCTGACCACGACCTCGCCGAGCCCGAACGCGCCCTCGATCACGACACGCGAGCGGTCACCGGTGGCGGGGTCGGCGGTGAACAGCACGCCGGACCGCTCGCTGTGCACCATCCGCTGGACGACCACGGCGATAGCCGGCTCTTCCACGAGACCCTGGCGGTCGCGGTAGGCCACGACGCGCTGGCCGTACGCCGACGCCCAGCAGGCGACGATGCGGTCGATCAGTGCGTCGGGACCGATCACGTTCGTGAACGTCTCGTTCATGCCGGCGAACGACGTGCCCGCCGTATCCTCGCTGGTCGCCGACGAGCGCACGGCGACGGCGTCGTTCCCCAGCCGGTCGTAGGCGTCGACGATGGTCTGGCGCAGCTCGTCGGACACGCCCGCCGAGCGCACCAGGTCCTTCGCCGCGGCGGAGGTCTCCGCGAGCAATGCGGTGTCCGCAGCGTCGGCGACCGAGACGACCTCCGTGAGGCGCTCACGGACGCCGCCGGCGTCCATCGCGGCCAGGTACGCCGGTGCGGTCACCACGAAGCCGTCCGGGACCGGGAAGCCGGCGCCCGTGAGCTCGCCCAGGTTGGCGCCCTTGCCGCCGACCAGCAGCACGTCCGCGCTGCCGAGGTCAGAGAACCAGACGATCTGCTGTGTTGCCTGTTCGAGCGTCGTCACGACGGTGGTCCTGTCGCCGGTGCCGCGCGCGGCGGCAATCGATGTGCAGTGTGAACCTGCCCGGTGCGCGCCTGTGGCGCACGGGCGAACGTCCCGGCCGGGGCGGGACGGCCGTCCCGCGCGCCACGCGTCAGTCGGGCTCCATCTGCGACCGCGGGGTGTCGTCGGCGTGTGCCGGCTCGCCTGCCCACTCCGGCAGGAACAGCTTGAGCACGTCGGTGCGGCTGACGACCCCGACCACGGTGCCCTCGTCGTCGACGACGACAAGCCGGCCCACGTCGCGGTCCAACAGCTCCCGGGCCGCCGTGTCGACGGTCGCGCCGGCGCCGATCGTGATCGGTGGGCGCGAGCAGGCCTCGCCGACCTTCACGGCGCTGGCGTGTCGGTCGTCGACCCGGGCCAGCGGGCCACGCCGGTGCCGCGGCGATGCGAACCGCGCGAGGACGTCGCTGTGGCTGAACACACCGACCACCGAGCCCGCGTGATCCAGGACGGGCGCTGCCGAGATGCCCTCGCGGAGCAGCACGACCCCCGCGAAGTCCACGGAGTCCTGCTCGGTGAGGGTGACGGGCGTCGCGGACATGATGTCGGTCACATGTGCGAGTCGTGCCTGTCGGGACGCGTCCATGCGGTCCTCCAGCGTCGGGTCGGACCGGCGGTCGCGCACGTGACCGGCCCTGCTCGGGGTCAGGCGATGCGTCGGCCGGTCATCGACCGGGGGATGATGCGGACGTAGTGGTCGCGCGTGCCTGGTGCCCAGGGGCGCAGGTCCGTCTCGCGGGCCGCCTCGAGGTCGTCGGTCTGCCAGATCTCCTCGGCGATGCCACGGATGATGACGCTCCACCCGGTGCGCACGCTCGGGTCGCCGTGATCGACCTCGAACACGACGGGCTGCTGGTGGATCGCGTCGAGCAGCTCGCCGTAGCCGATCCGGAAGACGACCGACCCGCGCTGCAGGTTGTAGGTCAGGGGCCGGATCTGTGGCTCGCCGTCCATCACGTAGACCAGGCGCCCGAGCGACTTGCCGGCCAGCAGGGTCAGGCAATCGTCGACGGACAGCTCCTCCAACCGATGTGTCGCCGGCATGCTCACCGTCGCGTCACCCTCTCGTTGACGTCGGGGTACGTCCAGGAGCCAAGCGTGCGCAACGGCCGCGACAGGGGCAGGGCCGGTGGTCCATCATCGTGGGCACGAACGTCCCATGCTCACCCGGGTCGCGTGGGCTCTGGAGGGTGAGCGACGATTGCGGTGAACACACCCGTCGTCCGTGTTCGCGTCGCGTCGATGCACAGGCCTGCGGAGGTCAGCACCGCTGTGACGTCCTGGTTCGATCGGCAGCCGGTCCGTCGGTAATGGCGGTCGGCGCGGCGGTCCTGCACGCGTGCGATCCAGTCGACCCGGCTGCGTCCGTGCTCGACCAGCAGCAGGCGCCCCTCCAGCCGGGTCACGCGTGCCATCTCGCGGAGTGCGCCGACCGGGTCCGGGAACGTGCACGTCGACATCGCCGTGGTCACCGTCTCGAACGCGCCGTCCGGGAAGTCGAGCTGTTGCGCGGACATCTCGAGGAGGTCGACGGCGAGTCCCAGCCGGCCGGCCCGGGCCCGTGCCTGGTCGAGCATCGCAGGGCTCAGGTCGACCGCCGTCAGGCTGTCGACGCCGCGCAGCAGGCCGAAGTTCTCACCTGTGCCGCACGCGACGTCGAGGACCTCGCCGCGCGCGTGCGTCATCACCCACCGGCGCAGGCGCGCCGCGCCGAACAGCGTGTCGTTGACCAGCGACGCCCATCGGTACGACGCCGCCTTGCCGTCGTACACGCGGCGCAGCGCCGCGTCGTCGTACTCGTCGCGTCCAGGCCCCACGAGGACATGATGACGGGTACCCGCGTCCCCGCGCCAGGCTTCGTGCCGCCGCGAGCCCTCGAGCCGACGCGTGCTGGGACGATCAGGCGGCGCGTCGTGCCGTGACGCAGGCGTGACGGCGTACGCCGCCGCACCGGCGACGACGTGCATGGTGACGAGCGTGAGCACAGCGGTTCCGCCGACCAGCGCCGATCCGAGGGATGTGGTCGTAGCGCTCTGCGTGTGGTGGTCATGGCGCGCTCCGGGGCGGTGCGGTGCTGTCCTGCCACAGGGGGTAGCACCGCCCGGCGCGGGTGGGCGTGCCTACTGGACGTCGTTGCCTGGGGCGCGCCGGGCCGGGGAGGTGGCCGGACGTCAGCCGAGGGGAGCGAGCAACGCCTTGTTCCCCTCGAACGCGAACAGCAGTAGATCCACCATGCGGAACGTTGAGCTGTCCGGACCGAGCGTCGGTCGGAACGCGGTGTCCCGGACGATCGACCACTCGCTGCCCTCCATGGCCCGGTGGAACGTCTCCGCGACGATGCGGGCGCCAACGCCGTGCAGGCGCCCCCGGTGCAGCTCGGCCTCGCGGAGGATGTAGAACCACAGCGGCGTGTCGCGCAGCAGTGCCTTGCGTTGCGCGGTCGGCATGCGGCTGAGATCCGCGCCGTTCTTCCCGTCACGGATCTCCGCCCGTGACAGCCGGGTCACGTCGAGGCCCGCGGCTGCCATCGCGTTGGCCATCTGCTGGCCGGTGGCCAGGCGCACCATCCGGGCCCGCATCAGGTTGCGGAAGGCCAGGTTGGCGCGCGGGTCGTCGCGGTCGACCGCGGGGCCGCCGAAGGAACCCTTCGGCAGGTTGCGCAGCGCTGCGGCGAGGCGGGTGTCGATGCGCTTGGCACGATTGAACTTCGCGGGCGGCACCGTCAGGTTCTGCCTGCCCGCTTCGCCGAAGTCGTACAGGCGGCGGAAGTCGGCCACCCAGGTCGTCGGCAGGCGCAGCTCGCCACCCAACGTCCCGCTCGTCGCCGAGAGCTCGAACAGGAGGTCGAGGCTGCCACCGCCGTTGTCGAAGATGCGGTTCCAGTTGTAGGCGCCACGCACCATCGAGTGTCCGAGCCGGTACGCGGCGATCGAGAACTCGATGGGCATGGTCGGGACGTCGGTGGGCGAGGCGTCGGCCTCGAACACCGTCCGGCCGTTGCGGAACACGTCGTTGAGCGTGGCTCGCGCGCAGATGCGCGGCAGGAAGTCGGTCCGGATCATCCACTGGTAGTGCTTCGTGACGACCTCTTGTGCGGCAGCGAACCGCTCCACGGGCGGCGTGGCGGCGTCGAGGGTGTCGACCACCCGGTTGTGGAACCGGATCATCGCGAGGTGGGTCTGTGCGACCGCCAGGTTCTCGTCGTTGCGGGGGTCGGGGATCAACGCCCGGCGCTTCGCCCGCGCGGAGCTGCCGGTCCCGCGGCGCGGGAGGTCGAAGCCCGGCATGTCCGGCAGGTCGCCGTCGCCGACGCTGCTGCCCACCTTCAGGTGGACGCCGTCGGCCTCGTAGAACTTCGCCGACGCGCGGTCCTGGGGGCCCGCACCATAGAGCGAGTCGAGGTCGAGGCTGGGGGACCGGGCCTGCAGCAGTATCGCGGGCGACACGCGGTCGCCGAGCATGACGTCGGTCTTGTCCATCGTCAGGTCGTGGTCGATGAACTGGCCGAGGTACGTGAACCCGGCCGGCACGCCGGACGCGCCCGCCCCGGTCCTGGTCATCGCGCGCGCCATCTTCGTCAGGTTCGACTCGCTCAGCTGGTGTCCCGTGCCCTTCGGGCCGAGCCGGGAGAACCGGAACGGTGGAGCCGTCACGTCGGCGGCCGCTGCCTCGGCCGCCTCCGTCGTCGCTCCGTCGATGTTGCCCCCGAGAAGCCCCTCACCGACGACGAAGTACTGCTCGGTCCCGTGCCTGTCCACG
>DATHVN010000003.1 GCA_035461305.1 Euzebyales bacterium
CTGCTGTTCCGGCTCGTGACCTTCTGGCTCCCGATCCTGCCTGGGTGGCTGGCCCTGGTCGGCCTCCAGCGCACCGGTCGGCTCTAGCGGTTGGCTGGGTCATGACGCGTCTTGACCCCGATGGTCAGCCTTCGACACGACCGGGTGGAGGTCCGGGTGACGCCGGCGGCCCGCGTGAGCTCACCCGAAGGCTCGCTGCGTCACCGACCGTGTGGCGCGGTGCGGTCGCAGCGGTCGGTCTGGTCGCGCTGCTGACGGCCCGCACCGGCGTGACCGGGCTGTTCGACGAGATCGTCGGATTGACGATGGTCGCCATCGCCCTCGTGGAGCATGTGCCGCGCTTCTTCGGTGGTCACCGCGTGTCGTGGTGGCGCAGCGCTGTGACCGCACTGACGGGTGCGGTCGTGGTCGCCTGGCCATCGGAGACCGCACAGTCCATCGGGATCTTGGCGGCGGTCGCAATCGCGGCCTACGGCGTCACCAAGTCGGTGCAGGCGTTCAGCTCCGCTGCTCGCGAACGAAGGCAGGACCGACTGGCTCGTGGAACCCTGACGATCGCGCTGGCGATCGTCGTCGCCGTCTTCCCCGAGGCGACCGTGCGCATCGTGATCGTCGGCGCCGGGCTGCTGTGGATCTTCCGAGGGGCCCTCGTGGCCGCCGCGATCGGGCGTGCCGATGCGAGCAGTGTCGGTCCGTCCGACGCCGGGCACCGCGGGCGCGGCTGACCCGTCAGCTCGAGCAGCGCCAGATGAGCCAGGCCGACCGGGACCGGACCGACGCGGCGCTGTTCTTCGACGGCGCCGAGGGTCGCAGACGGCTGTTCCGCTTCGCCATCCTCATGGGACTGTCCGTGGCGATCGCGACCTTCGGGATCGCCGCCGGTTCGACGGCCGTCGTCATCGGTGCGATGCTGATCGCGCCCCTGATGACACCGATCCTCGCGACGGCCTCTGCCGTGCTGCATGGCTGGACCGTCCGCGCGTTGCGGTCTGGCGCCCTCGTCCTGGTTGCGTCGGTGGGAGCCGTTGCGTTCGCCTTCGTGCTGGCAGGGTTCATCCCTGATCTCGCGTCCGTCGTCGCGAACGACGAGGTGAGCTCGCGAACTGCGCCGAACCTCCTCGACCTTGCCATCGCCGTCGCCGCGGGCGCCGCCGGCGCGTTCGCCGTCAACCGCTCCGACGTCTCCGACACGCTTCCGGGCGTGGCGGTGGCGATCGCGCTCGTCCCGCCACTGGCGGTGACCGGCGTGACGCTGTACGCGGGCAACTTCGAACAGGCTGCGGGCGCCGTGCTGCTCTTCGGCACCAACCTGATGGCGATGGTGGCGATGGCCAGCATCGTGTTCGTCCTCACCGGCTACGTCGTGTGGTCCCGGCTCCTGAGCGAACGCACCCGTGTCCGGGCGTCCTATGCCACCGTGGCCGCAGGTGTCGTCCTGCTGCTGATCCCCCTCGGCCTGACGACGAAGCGTGTGGTCGATGACGCGGCCCACCTGCGAGCGTCGCAGCGGGCGGTCAACGCCTGGCTGACCGACGCCCACGACCTCAGCGTGTCAGCGCTCGACGTCGAACCCGGGCGGGTCGCGATCACAGTGCATGGTCCAGGCGCGCCGCCGCCCGCGGAGGCCCTGCACGCGGCGCTGGTCGACGAGCTCGGCAGCGACATCGTCCTGGAGCTGCGCGTCGTGCCGGAGGTGCTGCACGTCGTCGGAGGCGACGGTCCGTGAAGGACGCACCGTCGCCCGTCGCACGCCGCCCCTCCGTCCAGAAGGTAACGGGGGCCGTCGCCGCAGCGACGGTCACAGCGGTCGTGTCGGCGCTCGTTGGCCGGTCGTCGATCTCGGCCGGCGAGGAGCGGGTGTTCCGGCTGCTCAACGATGCGCCCGCCGCGTTCTGGCCGTTGTTGTGGCCGCCGATGCAGCTGGGCAACCTGGCCGCGCCAGCCGCGGTTGGCACCTTCGTTGCCGTCCGAACGCGGCGGTGGCGACCTGTCCTGGCCGTGCTCGGCGCCGGCTATGCGGCGTGGGCTGCGTCGCAAGTGCTCAAGGACCTCGTCCGTCGGGAGCGCCCAGCGGTGCTCCTGGCCGACGTCATGCTGCGCGAACCGGCCGAAGGTCTCGGGTTCGTCTCCGGTCACGCCGCGATCTCAGCAGCGATCGCAGCCGGACTGTGGCCCCAGCTTCCCCCACGAGGACGGTTCGCCGCTTCGGCGGTCGCTGGGCTCGTCGGCATCGGTCGCATCTATTCGGGTGCGCACCTGCCCCTCGATGTCCTGGGCGGGCAGGCGATCGGCGTGCTCACCGGCCTCGGCGTCGCCACCGTCATTGGCGCGCCGGCGACACACATCGGGCCGGCGTCGGAGCGGTGAGCCAGCTTCGACCGTCGACGCCCGGTTCGACGCCTAGTGCCACGCGATGACTTGGTCGGCTGTGCTCAGCGTGTCGCGGAGTGGTTGCGGAACCAGGCGACCGTCTGGCGGACCGCGTCATCGAGTGGCGTGGCGGTCACGCCGAGCCGCTCGGTCGCCTTGTCCCCGTCAACGACGAACGGTTGCGTGAACTCGTAGAGCATCTCGTGCAGCTCGCGGACCGTTGGGTCGAGCACTCCCATCAGCCGCAGGATGAGGGTGGGTGCCACCCGCACCTTCACTGGGGATCCGATCTCGTGGGCGAGCATCGCGATGATCTCGCGGGTGGTCCGTGCGCTGGCATTCGGGACGTGCCAGACCTCACCGACGACGTCGTCGGAGGTACCGAGCGCGACCAGGGTGCGCGCGGCGTCCGGCGCGTATGTGTAGCTGTGGGGTTGGTCCGGGTCGCCGATCACCTGGGCGGGTCTGCCGGCGATCGCGGCGCCGATGACGCGATCACCGAGCGGGCTCTGAGTGGTTGCTCGCGGCCCGAAGTAGTCCGAGGCCCGGGCTGTGGTCACGGCCAGGTCACCCGCGTCGTGCAGCCGGCGCAGCTGGTCGGCCATGGCGGCCCGGACTGCGCCTTTGCGGGTGTGTGCCCGCTGCGGCGTCGTCTCGGTCATCGGTGCGCCGCCCGTGTCGCCGTACATGTAGACGTTCTCGAATGACACGTACCGCGCGCCGGCCGAACGGGCGGCTGCGACGACGGCGTCCTGCAGCGGCGGGAACTGCTCCGCCCACCGGTGGTACGGCGGGTTGAGGCACTGGTACACGACCGTGGCTCCGGCCGTCGCCCTGGTTGTGAACGCGGGATCCGACGCGTCGCCGCCGATCACATCGACGCCGTCGGGCACCGGGGCGTATCCCGAACGGTTGACCGCTCGGGGCGGCAACCCAGCGTGCGCCAACTCGTCGATCAGCGCGAGGCCGATCGCACCGGTCCCGAACACCACGTGCATGTCGACCATGCCTGACCTCCACGGTCACGATAGCGGACCCAGGTGCATCTCAGATTGGACGGAGCGCGTTCGAGTCCGTCGCCGACGCCGGCAGAGCAGGTCCCGTGTCGTGGGCGCTCGGCGCTGGAGATGCGAGACCCGGCCGAGCGCGCTCTGCCGTCGACGATGCGGGTCGCACCCCCGGCTGACCTGCCGCGCGCCGCGGGGATCTACGCGACAATCACAGGTCGCCGCCGAGACGGATCGCGATGTTCTTCACCTGGGTGTAGTTCCGCAGGGCCTCCAGGCCCTTCTCCCGGCCGAACCCGCTCTGCTTGTAGCCACCGAACGGGGTCTCCTCGCCACCAGCGAAGTACTCGTTGATGTAGATCTGTCCGGCCTGCACGCCCATTGCGAGGCGCAGTGCGCGATCGATGTCACGCGTGAAGATGCCCGCCGCCAGGCCGTACGGAACGTTGTTGGCGATCGCGAGCGCCTCCGACTCGCGAGCGAACGGGTGGATCGAGACGACGGGGCCGAAGATCTCCTCCTGCGCCACGCGCGTGTCCGGTGTGACCCGATCGAGGATCGTGGGGGCGACGAAGTAGCCGCGCCCGAGCTCGGCGATCCGGCCGCCACCGATCACGACGCGTGCGCCGTCGTGCCGACCGGTGTCGATGTATCCAAGGACGCGGTCCAGCTGCCGGGCCGATATCAGTGGGCCGACGTCGGGGTCCTGGTGGCCGGGGCCCACCGTCATCGCACGCGTGCGCGCCGTGAGCCGATCGAGCAGCTCGTCTTTCGTCGACCGATCGACGACCACGCGGGAGCTTGCGTTGCAGAACTGCCCGGTGTTGCGGTAGATGCCCTTGACAATCTCGTCCGCCGCGACATCCAGGTCGGCGTCAGCGAGCACGATGCTCGGCGACTTGCCCCCCGAGCTCCAGGACGACGGGACGGATGTGCTCGCTGGCGGCCTGCATGACCAGCCGTCCGGCCGCCACCGAACCGGTGAAGGTGACCGACCCGATCCTGGGATGCCTGGCCAGGTACGCGCCGACCTCGGGACCCGGACCGGGCACGGCGTTGTAGGCGCCGTCGGGAAGGCCGGCCGCCCGTATCAGGTGGCCGAGCCGGACGGCGGTCAGCGGGGTCTCCATCGCCGGCTTGACGACGGCGGTGCAACCACACGCCAGCGCGGGGGCGACGCTGCGCGCGACCATGTTGAGGGGTGCGTTCCACGGAACGATGTGTGCGGTGACACCGACCGGCTCCCGTACCGTGAAGTCGACGTGGTCGGGTCCGAGCGGGATCTGCTCACCGTGGATCTTGTCGGCCGCGCCGGCGTAGTACCGGAAGTATCGGGCGGTCGACGTGATCTCCCGCCGAGCCTGCCACAGCGGTTTGCCGCTGTCGCGCGTCTCGAGCCGCGCAAGGTCGTCCTGCTCGTGCTCGACCGCGAGCGCGAGCGCGGCCAGCAGCTCGACGCGACGCCTGGGCGTCGTCAGTCGCCACGGACCAGTGAGACAGCGCTCGGCCGCGTCGACCGCGCGGTCAACGTCGGCCGCAGCGGCACGGGCCACACGCGCGATCCCGTCCTCGGTGGCGGGGTCGACCGTCGTGAACGTCTCGCGTGACGCGCTCGGTGTCTCCTCGCCGTCGATGTAGAGCCCGACTTGCATCGGTTCGGTCATCGGTTGCACCTTTGTCTCAACAACCGTCCCACGACTGTCCGCCGGGGCCTCGCGGCCGATGATCGACCACCACGCCCACCCGTTCGACCGGAAGCCGGGTCCGTTCGAGCCGACCCGCCTGGCGATCGACCTGGACGACCTCGACGGGGGTCGTCCCACGGCGCCGGTGCGGCCGGACACGGTATGGCGAGCGCTGTTCGTCTCGCGCCTGGCCCGCCGCTTCGGCGTCCCGGTGGGGGAGCTCGCCGCGGCCCGGGCGGAACACGCGGTCGACTACCAGGCACACGTGCGGCGCCTGTTCTCCGACGCCGGCATCGACGTGCTCGTACTCGACCCCGGCTGGCCGCCGGGTTCGGAGCGCCACGCCGACGACTTCGCGCGCCTCTCGGGCTGCACCGTGCACCTGCTGTGGCGGCTCGAGCCCCTCGTCGACGACCTGCTCGAGCAGGGTCGGGGCGTCGGCGAAATCCTCGCTGCGGTCGACGAACATGTCGGGTCCGCGCATGGACGGGGCTTCTGCGGGTTCAAGAGCGTGATCGCCTATCGCAGTGGCCTTGCGATCGACCCTGATGCCACGACCGCCCGGGCCGGGTCGGCGCTGCGCCGGGGTGGACCCTCGGCGTCCAAGCCGTTGCGGGACCTCATGTTCCAGCGGCTGCTCGCGGGGGCCGCCGACACCGGGTTGCCGCTGCAGGTCCACACGGGCTTCGGCGATTCGGATCTGCGTCTGGGCAGCGCCGACCCCACGCTGCTCGAGGACGTGCTGGACACCCCTGCCGGGCGCCACGCACCGATCGTGCTGCTGCACTCCGGCTTCCCCTACCAGGATGTGGCCAGCTACCTGGCGGCTGCCCGATCGAACGTGCACGTCGACGTGTCGCTCGTCAATATCTTCGCGCCGGCGAATCTTCCCGATGGCCTCCGCCGTGTCGTCGGTGTCGCGCCCGTCGACCGTGTGCTGTTCGGCACGGACGCGTACCTGCTGCCGGAGGCGTTCTGGTTCGCTGCCGTGATGCTGCGGGAGGCGTGGCAGGTCGTCCGCGACGGCCTGCTGGCGCAGGGGATGGACGCTGGATGGACAACCGCCGCCGAACATGCGATGTTCGACGGCAACGCCCGTCGCCTGTACCGGCTCGACGGCGACGGGACCCGTCCTCCAGCGTCGCCGGACACGTCGGAGGAGGATCGCGGATGAAGGTGGCGGCAGCGCAGGCACGCCCCGTGTGGCTCGACAGGGCCGCGACGGCCGAACGTGTCGTGACCTGGATGGAGCGGGCAGCCGGCGACGGGGTCCAGCTCGTGGCGTTCCCCGAGACGTTCCTTCCCGGCTACCCCTCATGGGTGTGCCGTACCGATGGGGCGCGCTTCGACGATCCGCAGCAGAAGGCGGCGTACGCGGAGTACCTCGACGCCGCCGTCGAGCTGGACGGGCCGGAGGTGGCGCGGATCACCGAAGCCGTCCGGGACCTTGGCGTGATCGCCTACCTCGGGGTCGCCGAGCGTGGGACGGGGACCGGGCGCGGCACGGTCTTCTGCACGCTCCTGGCGATCGACCCGCATGCATGGGTCATCGGTCGACACCGCAAGCTCGTTCCGACGCACGACGAGCGGCTCGTGTGGGGCTGGGGTGACGGGCATGGCCTCCGCGTGCACCACCTGGGCGGCTGGGGGATCGGTGGGCTGATCTGCTGGGAGAACTGGATGCCTCAGGCACGGCACGCGCTGTACGCCGATGGCGAGGAGCTGCACATCTCCGTGTGGCCCGGCTCGGTCGCTCTCACCAGCGACGTCACGCGCTTCGTCGCTCGGGAGGGACGGGTCTGGCACCTCGCCGTCGGCGGACTGCTCGACGGTGAGGACGTTCCGGGCGACTTCACGTTCGCCGACCAGCTCGCACCATTGGGTGTCGTCCACGACGGCGGGTCGGCGATCGCCGCTCCGACCGGTGCGTGGGTCGTCGAGCCGGTGCACGGTCGCGAGGGCCTGATCACGGCCGACATCGACCACGCGCTCATGGACGGCGAGCGGCAGAACTTCGATCCGGCCGGCCATTACGCCCGGCCGGACGTCTTCGACGTGCGGGTCGACCGTCGACGCCGCGAGGCCGCGACGTTCGTGGAGTGACCGTCGTCGGCGGGGCCGACGACATCGTTGCGCAGCCCGTCGAGCTGCTGAATGCGTTGACGCCCGGGCTCCCCGATCCGTTCGACCAGTGCCGCGACGAGGACCTCAATGAGGGCGATGCTGCCGACGATGGAGTCGAACGGTGACCCGGTCTCCGTCTCCGCCGTGATGACGTGGGAGCTGACCTCGACGATCGGTGACAGCCAACGGTCCGTGACCAGGACGACGGACGCGCCGTTGCGCGCGGCGCCCTGCGCGAGCGTGATGACGTCGTCCTGGTAGCGGCGGTAGTCGAACGCGACCAGGACGTCGCGGTCGCTGATCTCCAGGACGTGGGCGGACAACGGGAGTGGGTCCGCGGTGAGCAGCCGAGATGACGACCGCAGCTGGTGCAGGCGCGTGTACAGGTAGCGGGCGCAGACATGGCTCACGCGACCGCCGACACAGAGCACGCGACGGCGGGCGTCGGACAGCAGCTCTGCGATCGTGTCCAGCTCGGTGGCCGGTGTGGTGATGAAGGTCTCCCGCAGCGCCTGCGAGAGCTCCTCCAGCGCGGCGCGCTGCACGTTGTCGATGCTGGCGTGACGGGCTTCGGAGGGGTAGCGCACCGACGGCGAGCTCACCTGCTGCTGCACCTCGCGGTGCAACGCCCGCTGGAAGGCACGGTACCCGTCGAATCCGAGGCTGGTGACGAAGCGCGTGACGGTCGGCCAGCTGACGCCGGCGCGGTCGGCCAGCTCTGCGACCGTCTCCAGTCCGGCGATCGGGTAGGCGGCGAGCAGCACCCGGGCAACCCTGCGCTCGGCCGGCGTCAGTTCACCCAGCCGGTGGTGGACCTGCTGTCGGATCGTGCGGCCGTGGAAGTCGTCGCCCATCGCGTGTGGTTCTCCTCGGTGAAAAGGATGTTACAGCTCGGCGGGCTCGTCCCGTCAGATGAAACGGACTTGACGGAGACTCCGTGCGTGCATACGTTCGCCTCGTCGCTGCGCCCGGAGGATCGCTGATGCCACGTCTCGAAGACCTCAGCGTCGGCAAGGTCGGCTTCATCGAGCAGCATGGCCTGTGGAGTGACGAGCAGCTCGAAGCCGCCGAGCGCCTCCGGGCGCGGATCGAGGAGCTCGGCCTGCGCATGATCCGCGTGGGCTGGGGTGATCAGCACGGCATCGTCCGTGGCAAGACGCTCACGGTGCACGACTTCTTCAACGCGCTGCGCGACGGCATCGACTTCCAGACCGCCACGTTGTTCATGGACACCGCGAACAACCTGTTCACCGGCATGTTCTCGGCAGGTGGCGGGCTGGACATGGAGGAACTGGCTGGCGGCCCGGACTCCATCCTCGTCCCCGACCCACGCACCTTTCGCGCGCTGCCATGGGTCCCGCACACCGGCTGGGTGCTGGCGGACATGTACTTCCAGAGCGGCGAGCCGGTGCCGTTCGACACGCGAAACCTGCTCAGACAGGTCCTGGCCGGGCTCGCAGACGACGGCTACGAGTACGTCGGTGGGCTCGAGGTCGAGTTCTACATCACCCGCCTCGAGGATCCGATGCTGCGGCCCGAGCAGTCCGGGTGGCCGCCGGATCCACCGACGGTGTCGGCGCTCGCGCACGGCTTCCAGTACCTGACCGAGAGCCGCAACGACGAGATCGACGACATCCTGCAGGTCCTGCACGACAACCTCATGGCCATCGACCTCCCGCTGCGAACGATGGAGGACGAATGGGGGCCGGGCCAGTGCGAGTTCACGTTCGACCCGGCCCTCGGGCTGGACGCCGCTGACAACATGCTGCTGTTCCGCACCGCCACGAAGCAGATCTGCCGTCGACGTGGGTATCACGCCACCTTCATGACACGCCCCGCGCTGCCGAACTTCTTCTCGAGCGGCTGGCATCTGCACCAGTCCCTGCGGACCATCGACGGCCACGACAACGCCTTCACCAACCGCGACGACGACGCGCCGATCTCGTCGACGGGACGTCACTTCGTCGGCGGACTGCTCGAACACGCTCACCCGTCCTCGGTGTTCACGACCCCGACCATCAACGGGTACAAGCGGTTCCGACCGTACTCGTTCGCGCCCGATCGCGTCACATGGGCGCTGGAGGACAGGGCGGCGTTCATCCGTGTGATCGGTGGTCCGGCAGACGACACGACGCATGTCGAGAACCGTGCCGGGGAGCCGTGCGCCAACCCGTACCTGTACGTGGGCTCACAGATCGTCGCAGGCATGGACGGAATCCGGAACGAGACCGATCCCGGACCGCTCGAGGACGTGCCGTACGAGTCCCAGCGCCCCAAGCTCCCGGCCAGCCTCATGGATGCGGTCGATGCGCTGAACGGGTCGAAGCTGTTCAGAGACCGGCTTGGCGACCGCTTCGTCGACTACGTCGTGGGACTCAAGCAGAGCGAGATCGGACGCTTCCTCGAGCACGTCACTGACTGGGAGCATCGAGAGTATTTCGAGATCTTCTGAGCAGGCCCGCGGAAGCGATCGTCGTGTGATGCCGGTCGTCGGGATATCAGCGACATCGGGGGACGTCGATGGTCAGTTCGGCACGCTCTCAACGGCGATGGTGTCGGAGCTCTACATCGAGGCGGTGGACCGTGCTGGCGGTGCGTCCGTGCTGCTGCCGGCCCGAGACCCGACGACGATCCCCGCGCTGCTCGACCGGCTGGACGCGGTGATCCTGACAGGAGGCGGGGACCTGCAGCCCATCCTGCACCGCAGGGCGGAGCACCAGTCGCTGTACGGCATCGCGGCCGAACGCGATCTGTTCGACGTCCACCTGGCGGCCACTGCGCGCGATCGCCGGGTTCCGATGCTCGCCATCTGCCGTGGCATGCAGGTGGTCAACGTGGCGCTGGGTGGCGACCTCATCGTCGACATCCCGTCGGAGGTCGGCACGCAGGTGGAGCACCGCATTGCAGGGCCGGGAGTGGTGGCCGGTCACCCGATCAGGCTGGAACAGTCGTCAGTACTGGCCGCGTTGCTCGGCACCGCACGGATCGACGTCAACTCCTCCCATCACCAGGCGATCCGCACCCTCGGACGGGGGCTGATCCCGGTGGCGTGGGCGGACGACGGCGTCGTGGAAGCCGTCGAGGCCGTCGATGCGGCGTGGCCATGCATGGGTGTGCAGTGGCATCCCGAGTACCACTCGCCCGACAACGCCGCGGCGCGACGCCCGTTCGAGGCACTCGTCGACGCGGCGCGCCACAGGACGCTGGCTCGATGAACGAGAGGAGCACGCATGCTGGGCGACCTCACGGATCGAAGGGCGCTCGTCACCGGCGCCGGCGCCGGCATCGGCGCCGGCATCGCCCGGATCCTGGCTGCGCAGGGCGCACTGGTCGCCGTCACCGATCGCGAGCGCAAGTGGGCCGACGAGGTGGTGACCGAGATGGTCCCCAACCGTGCCGTGGCGGTGCACCTGGACGTCACGGACCCGGCGTCGGTCCGTGACGCGGTGCGCGCGATCCAGCGACGGTGGGGCGGCATCGACGTCCTCGTGAACAACGCCGGGGTGTCGGCCGATCCGGAGCGGATCCAGGGCGTTGATCGCGAGGTCGACTGGGACCGCACGTTCGCGGTGAACGTGCGAGGCACCGTGCGCTGCTGCGAGGCATGCCTGCCGGGGATGCGGCGACGACGCTACGGCAAGATCGTCAACGTCGCATCGATCGCGGCGCACGGCCAGCGACGCACCGGCGGCGCCTACGCCACGTCGAAGGCGGCCGTGCTGCGGTACACGACGGGCCTGGCCATGCAGGTGGCCGCTGATCACGTCAACGTGAACGCGGTGTGCCCGGGTGCGGTGTGGACCGACTTCCAGCGGCGTGACATGGCTGCGACGCGTCAGCGGGCCCCCGCACCCGACGACATGACTCTGGAGGCGTTCTTCGAGGCCCACTACGCCCCGGTCATCCCGCTCGGACGGTTCGCAGACCCCGGAGGAGGTGGGGAAGGCCGTGGCGTTCCTCGTGTCGGACGACGCCAGCAGCATCACCGGCCAGTGCCTGCACGTCGACGGCGGAGCAGTGGTGACCGATTGAGCAGAAGGAGTGACAGCGCCATGAGTGGCCAACAGGGCGAGAACGGCGGCAGTTGGCGCGGCGACAGGTTCGGAGCCATGACCGCAGAGGAGATGGATGAGTTCCTGAGGGGTCCGTGGCTGGCACGGCTCGCTTGCCTCAAACCGGACGGCTGGCCCTATGTCGTGCCCTGCTGGTACCACTGGGACGGCGTGGGCTTCTGGGTCGTGCCCCGGGTGGGGTCGGCGTGGGCCCACTACATGGCACTGGATCCGCGGGTCTCGCTGGTCGTGGACGAACCCGACCCCCCGATCCGCAAGGTCCAGTGCGAGGGCATGGCGGTGGTGATCGAGGCCGGCGTCGGGCCGTACCTCGACACAGGAGAGCCATCGATCTGGAACAAGATCGGCGAGCGGTACACAGGTCCCCGGTACCTCGGCGAGGAGCGCTCGAAGGAGTACCGCGGATCGGTCAACGTGGAGCCGTGCTGGACCTTCAAGATCGTGCCCCGCAAGCTCACGACCTGGCAGGGCTTCGCCTGGGCCGAGCGCTACCTGCATCCCGAGCTCTATCCCGACGAGGAGTCGGGGAAGCCACGCGTCGAACCCCGCTATCCGGCGTGAGCGCCGGGGTGGTCGACCGGAGCGCCCGGCGTCTCCTGCGCCGGCCGTCAGCTCGGGGTCTGCGCCTGGTCACGTGGAATCGGGTGGAGAACCGCCGCCCGCACACGCTGCGGTGGCGACCGTCGGGGCGGTTGGGCAACTGCCACTCGTTGCACCGGAGCGACACGGTGGAGCATGGACCGCGCCGTCGGACAGGCGCTGTTCCCCGTTGCGCTGGTCGTGCTGCTGTTCGCCCTCTGAGCCACGCCGATCGGGTGAACTGACCCGACGCCGTGGTGACCGGAGTCACTCAATGCCGGTCCGTTGGTCGGAAGTGCGGTGCGGTCTCGGTGTGCGCGTCGTCGTCGTGGTGGGGGTCGAGATGGATGTCGATCTCGTGGATGGCGTGCAGCTCGTGGACGAGCCGGTGACGGACGGTCTCACCGATTCGGTGGGCGTGGCGCAGTGGCAGGTCGCCGTCCACGTCGGCGTGCAGCTGGACCAGCAGGCTGCGGCCCACCCGGCGCGCACGGACGTCGTGGACACCCTCGACGCCTGGTGTCGTCGCGGCGATGTCATGGATTCGCTGCACAACGCCCGGCTCAACCGCGTCGAGGTTGCGCGCGAGCACGTCGCGACCGGTGCGGACGAGGACCCCCACGATCACCACGGTGATCGCCACGCCGGCGAGGGGGTCGGCAATCGGCGCGCCGAGCCAGGCACCGAGCAGGCCGGCGGCCGCGCCGAGCGACACGAGCCCGTCGACCCTGGCATGCTGACCGTCAGCGGCCAGCGGGACCGAGTCGATGCGCCGCCCGACGCGGATCTTGTAGATCGCAACGGCCTCGTTGCCCACGGCCCCGGCCAGCGCCGCTGAGAACGCAGCCGGGATGTTGCGTACGACGTGATCGGCTGCGAACAGGGCCGACAGCGAGTCCCAGCCCGCCAGGACCGCCGACACCGCGATGGCGACGACGATGACGAGGCCGGCCAGGTCCTCCGCGCGACGCCACCCGTACGTGAACCGTTCGGTCGCTGGTCGGCGCGACAGCCTGAACCCGACCCACAACGCAGCGGTCCCTGCGACGTCACCGACGTTGTGCAACGCGTCGGCGAACAGCCCGGCTGATCCGCTGATGGCGACGATCCCGAGCTGAACGGCGGCTGTGATGCCGAGTCCGGTGACGGAGACCCAGATGGCGCGGACGGCGGCCCGATGGGTGAGCAGCTGGTCGTCGAGCACGCTGTGACTGTGACCGTGATCGTCAGCGTGCGACCGACCGCGGTCATGCCCCGGCATGTGCAGCTCCCTGCCAGCATCGAGTGTTGTCGTTGCGCACAGCATGCAGTATTCAGGAGCGAGCCGCGCCGGGAGTGTGCCCTCGGTCGGTCAGCGGTGCGAGGTCTACCCCGGCGCCGTGCTGGCCATGGGATGCTGGCACGTTCTGCGTCGTTGCGCGGACTGGCTACCTGTGACCTCACGAAGAAGCCACCATGACCAGGGCGCGCGCTTTCGTCGTTGCGCTCGCGGCGACCGCTGCGGTTGGCGCCGTTGCTCGCCACTTTGGCGGCGCGGGCAGCGGCCACCATGTGCCTGGCGGGATCCTGATCGGCGACGCTCGCGCCTACGACTCCGTGACCCGGCTCGTGCTCGGGTCGTTCCACCGACGCATCGCCGCCGACATCGCGGCCGGAGCCCCGTCCGGCGCCCGGGTGCTCGAGGTGGGTTGTGGACCCGGGCACCTGTCGATCCGGCTCGCCCGCCGGTACGGCCTCGAGGTCACCGGTGTCGACCTGGATCCCGCAATGATCGAGCGGGCCCGCGCCAACTGCCACCGAGCAGGCGCCGCCGACCTGGCCACCTTCCGGGTCGGCGACGTCGCGGCGATGCCCTTCAACGACGAGTCAGTGGATCTGGTCGTCAGCACACTCTCGATGCACCACTGGGCCGACCCGGCTGCCGCCATGGCCGAGGTCGGCCGCGTCCTCCGCCCCGGCGGACGTGCCCTCATCTGGGACTTCCGGCCAGGAGCGCACCCGTTCGCCCCCACCGGTCGAAGCCCTGCGGCATCTCCTCACGCAGCCGCCACCGAGCCTCTCGAGCTCGCCGCTGGCTCGCAGCTTCGTGTCCGTGACGTCACGCCGTGGCCCTGGCCGTGGACGTTCCGACTCACCGAGCGGATCGAGTTCGTCCGCGACGAGCCATCCGCCGTGGCTCCGGATGCCTGACTGACCAGAATGCGTCGCGCGCCACGGGCGACGAACACCATCGATAGGGCCCGATGCGAGAGCGCCCCGACGGCGGACCCGACGTCACCACCTGGGTCTCGCGCGCTGTGTCCCGCTCACCACCGGGCCAGTCGTCACATGCGGCGATCCGGGCGACGACGACCGTGATGGACAGACGTCCTTCACGGGGCCCGCCTCTCCGTCGCGCGCTCCCTCCGCGGGTCGCGCCCTCGAAGATCACCGGGTCCGGGCGCGTTGCGCGCCAGCCGTCGGAAGGCTCCCGAAAGCGGCTGGCTGTTCAACCGCGACCTGATCGTCATACAGCCGATCACCGAGGCTGTCAGCACACCCGAACGCGAAGTCCCGCCGTGTGAATCGCGCAGGAGACGGCCGTGTCCGAGCCAGACGCGTGGCTACGACGATGCACAGGTCGATCCACAGAGTGCCCCCGGCGACCGCACTGCCGTCTCGTCGATGCTCATGTCATGGCCACGGGCGTACCGGCGCAGCCGCTCGAGGGCGGCCGTGACCGGGATGCCGAGCTGAGCCGCAGTCATGCCGGTGGCCCGCTCGAGCAGACGCGGCGCGCCGTCGCCGTACGACAACTGGTCGACCACCGCATCGACACCCACTCCCGCCTGGGCGTGCATCAGAAGATCGGCAGCGATGACGGCGAACAGCGCACCGCTTCGGAGCTGACTCGGGGCCAGGGCGCCGGCGACGTCGAGGGTCGGCAAACACCGGAAACCTCGCACTCGTGAGATCGGAGCCAACGAGGTCATCGACTTTCTACAGGACGAACTTGACCGAGCGGGGGCTCACAGGTCGCGGGACCAGTGCTGTCCGACGAGGTCGTGGCCGAAGCTGTGGTGCGGTTCCTCGTCGACGAGCGTGAAGCCGGCGGCTTCGTAGATGCGTCGAGCCGCGACCAGAACGTCGTTGGTCCATAGGGTGACCGTCGTGTATCCCGCGTGGGTCGCAAAGCGGAGGCACTCGTCGACCAGTCGTGAGCCGATCCCCAGGCCGCGCGCGGTGGGCTCGACGAGCAGGATCCGCAGCTGCGCGGTCTGCTCGTCCTTGGCGACGCAGAACACGCACCCGACACGCTCGCCGTCGACCTCGGCGATCCACGCGCGCTCGCGGGTCGGGTTTTGCGCGGCGACGTAGTCCGCCACGATCTGGGCCACGAGCCCTTCGAAGGTCTCGTCCCAGCCGTACTCGGCGGCGTAGAGCGCTCCATGACGGGCGACGATCCAACCGTAGTCGCCAGGCTCCGGGGATCGCAGCACCACGGCCCGTGGGATGCGGCGGTCGTCGTCGCCCAGGATGGCGCGGATTGTCTCCATCGACGCGATCAGCCGCCGCTGATCGGCATCGGGGATGTCGGCCAGGAGCTGAGCGACCTGTGCCGAGGAGCGACCGTCGAGCGTGGAGTACACCTCGTGTCCCCGCGCGGTCAACGCAAGGACCTGTCGCCGCAAATCGATGTCCGAGCGATGACGGCTGACAAGCCCGTCGGCTTCGAAGCGGGCGACGATCCGGCTCAGGTAGCCCGGATCGATGCGCAGGTCGCGGCGCAGATCGGCCATGTCGGTCGCATCTCGCTGGGCCAGTTCGAAGATCACGTGCGCCTCGGTCACCGAGTACGGCGTGTCGAGCAGGCCTTCCTCCAGCACCTCGAACACGGTCGTGTAGAAGCGCGTGAACCGCCGCACACCTGCGACGCGCTCCGCGTCGATGATCGTTGGCAGCCCACTGGACATCTGTGTGTCAGTCACCCTATTCTCTGACTCAGTCAACTGTAGCGGACTCAATTCGTTCACGGCCACGAACCCGGTCCGCCGGCGGGTGAGGGCTGGTGGGCAACCCGGTGCATGGCTGCGCGGCCGAGACGACGCCCGCCGCGGCGGCGACGAGTGCGAGGCACCCGGCCCGCCGCGGTTCAGGACGGCGACGGTGACGAAGCCGTCGAACAGCGAGATCAGCGTGAAGCCGACACGATCGAGGAACCGCTGGGACGCCCGCTCCGAGGGATCGGGCCGCAGTGAGTGCGACGAGAACCGCGACGCGGAGCTGTTCTCGGCGTCGCGTGGGGCTGGTGGCGGCCAGTTCGGGATCGTCACGTCACTGCTGTTCGCGACCGTCTCGGCGCTCGCGGTGACCACCTTCCACCTGCGGTGGGGTGCTGCCCATGCGGCAGCAGTGGTCGCAGCGTGGCAGGACTGGGCGCCGGTCGGACCCGAGGAGCTCGCCGCGAGCCTGCTGATCACCGCGACCGGTGAGGTCGAGGCCTCACGCAGCGGCGGCGGTAGGCGACGTGGCAACCGTCCTCTCGAGGCTCACGTGTTGGGCGCCATGCTGGCCGGTGGGCCCGCCGCCGCTGGGGAGTTGGACGGCCTGATCGCTCGCGTCGGCGTGGACCCGGAGGCGGACACAGGGGAAGCACGCGTGCTGGACCTCTCGCCATGGGGCTGCGTACAACCGTGTCCCCCCGACGCCACCGCGTTCACGCACCGCGATGAGCTGTTCCCTGCTCAAGCACTCGGTGATGATCGACGCTGCCGTGACGGGCGACGAACCGAGGCGGCACGCCGGTGGCGGTCCCGCTCGTCGGCGTCGGTTCGGCCGTGGGAGTCCGGTGGCGCGTACCCCAACGTCCCGACCCGGACTCACCGACTGGCAGCGTGCGTACCACGGCGACAACACGAGCGGTTGCAGCACGTCAAGGCCCGCTACGACCCGGCCGAGTTGTTCCACGTTCTGCAGTCGATTGCGCATCCCGGGCGGGAGTGAGACCGATGCGGCGTGATCGGCAGGGGTTCGGGCGGCGATCGTGTGAGCGACGGGGAGTGAGCGGGATGTCGAGTCGACAGCGGGCGCCTGATCGCGGCATGGACGACCACGCGTGGGTGTACGACGATGCCGAGGTGGACTGGGACGAGCTGTCCGAGCTGTATCGGATCGCTCCGTCGGCGACAAGCCTCCCGAGCACCTGCGTACGGTGTTCTCCAACAGCATGTTCACGTGCTTCGTGTACCGCGGCAGTCGTCTGATCGGGGCGGGACGGATCCTGGCGGACGGCCTCGACCGCGCATACCTCGCCGATGTCGCCGTCCACCCGGACCACCAGGGACGCGGTCTCGGCAGCGCCCTGATCACCGAGTTGGTCAGGCTCGCGGGAGACCACACGAAGATCGTCATGTACGCCAACCCCGGCACGGAGGGTGTGTACGCGAAGCTGGGCTTCCTGCCGATGAACACGGCGATGGCGATCTGGCGCGACCGCGACCGCGCGATCGCGACCGGTCTGCTCCGCGAGCCGGACTGAATGGGCAGAGGCGAGAACTCGTGCGCATCGAGCCGTTCACCATCGACGTCTCCGATGAGGTGCTGAGGGATCTGCGTGCCCGGATCCGTCGAACCAGGTGGCCCGAGCCGGCGCCGTCGGACGCGTGGGAGCAGGGGACCGATCTCGACTATCTGCAGGCACTCCTCGCGTACTGGGCGGACGGGTTCGACTGGCGTGCGCAGGAACGCCGGCTCAATGACTTCGAGCACCATTGCGGGGACATCGACGGCGTGCTGATCCACTTCATCCACGCGCGTGCGCCAGGGGCTACCGGGCTCCCGCTGGTGCTGACGCACGGATGGCCCAGCACCTTCGTCGAGATGTTGCCACTCGTACCACTGCTCACGGAACCGCACAGCCACGGCATCGACGCGCCCCCGTTCGACGTGGTCGTGCCCTCGTTGCCCGGCTACGGGTTCTCCCGTCGTCCGCGCCGGACCGGTGTCACGACCCGTGATACCGCGGAGCTGTGGCATCGGCTCATGTCCGGCCTCGGCTACGACCGGTACGGAGCGCACGGTACCGACTTCGGTGCCGGGGTGACCACCTTCCTCGCGCTCGACCATCCGGACGCCGTCGTCGGGATCCATCTGTCGAACCTGGAGAATGCGCCGTACCTCGGCGCGGGGACGCCGCCGCTGTCGGACGAGGAGCGGGAGTGGCTCACGCAGGCGCGCGAGTGGGACGAACGCGAGGGGGGCTACAAGGCGATCCAGTCGACACGGCCGCAGACGCTGGGCTACGGATTGAACGACTCGCCGGCCGGTCTCGCCGCGTGGGTCGTCGAGAAGTGGCGGTCGTGGTCCGACTCGGACGGTGACCTCGACGCGACGTTGTCCCGGGACGTGCTCCTCACGACGCTGACGATCTTCTGGGCGACCCAGACGATCACGTCGTCCATGCGCGACTACGTCGACAACCGGGCGGGTGGGTACGAGCTCGGACCCGGGGAGCGCGTCGATGTTCCCACGGGCATCGCCGTGTTCGCCCATCACCACGTGCCGGATCCGCCGCCGCCGCTGGCGTGGGCCGAGCGTCTCTACCGCGTGGCGCGCTGGAGCCCGATGCCGGCCGGTGGTCACTTCGCGGCGACCGAACAGCCCGCGCTGCTCGCGCGCGACATCGCGGCCTTCTTCAGGCGGTTGTGACACCCCTGCGGCGGGTCACCCGCGCCGCGCTTCGCGGCGACGTCAGGCAACATCCGAGCCGACCGGTGCCTGTCGTGGCGACGATCACTCCACGGTCAGCCTAGGCAAGGAGGGTCCGGCCGAGCGCGAAACCGGTGATGCTGCAGACGAGGGTGACCGCGAGGTGATTGCCGGGCTGCGCCGAGGAGCGCAGCGGCGGCGGCCAGGAGCACCGGAGCGGTTGCCGGTTGGTCGCTGCCGACCAGAGCGAGTATGGCCAGGCTGGCGAACAGAGGGGCCGGGAGAGCGTCGAGGACGTCGGCGACGCGCCCGCGAGGTGTCGGGAGCAGCGCCATCGCCAGGACACGGGACCCGACTGCCACCAGTGTCAGCGCCCCAAGCAGCAGCCCGCGTTCGCCCGCGCGTGCAAACGCGTCACGGGCCACGCGCCCGGCACGATCAAGCACGCGCAGGCGGCGGCGGATCGTGACGGACGCGTTGGCGATCGAGGGCCGTGACCGTCTCGCGTGATCATCGCGGCTCGGGGCGCTACCGCGGCCGTGAGGGGTCTCACGGCGCGTGACCACGTGCGCGTCGCCACGGACGGCGGCCTCGGGGGCCCGGGGGAGCTGCCCACGCCGGAACCGTCCGTGCACGTTCGGGGGGCCCAGCGCATCGTCATTCGACCTGCCCGCGTCGTTCGAGCCCTGGACGGTGACCCGCACGTCGGCGAAGGTTCAGGCGTGCTGACATCCGCGGACCCTGAACCCACGGCGCATGAGATCGCGTTCGAGGTCGATCGAAGCGACCTCGAACGGTGTCGTGTCGTCCGGTCGGCGTTGCCGTCGATCGGCGACGGACAGGTGGTGGTGACTGTCGAACGCTTCGCGTTCACCACCAACAACCTCACGTACGCCGTGCTCGGTGACGAGCTCGGCTACTGGCGACTGTTCCCCTCGGCACCAGGGTGGGGTCGGATCCCGGTGTGGGGGCACGGTGTGGTCACGCAGTCGAGGCACGCACAGATCGCCGTCGACGCCCGCATCTACGGGCTGCTACAGATGTCGACCCACGTCGTCATGGCTCCAGGGGACCTGCGACACGGGTGGTTCCGGGACACCTCGCCCCACCGCGCGGACCTGTCACCCGTCTACAACGCCTACCAGGTCGTGCCCCCGGCGTGGGATGCCGACCGTCGCGATCGCCAGGCGCTTCTGGCGCCGGTCTTCATGCTGTCGTTCCTGCTTGATGCGCTGCTGGCCGAACGGCATGAGTTCAGCGCAGAGCGGGTGCTCGTCACGAGCGCGTCATCCAAGGCGGCACTCGGCCTGGCCCACCTGCTGCAGCGCCGCGGCGTGCCCGTCACCGGGCTGACCTCGACCGGCAGCGTGGGGTTCGTCGACGGCCTGAGCGTCTTCGGGGCCGTTGTCAGCTATGACGACGTCGACGACCTCGATGACCGCACAACCACGATCGTCGACATCGCGGGCAACCAGGCGCTCGCGAACGCGCTCTCCGACGCCCTCGGCGACCGGCTGCAACAGCGCGTCAGTGCGGGGTTCACGCATCGCACCGACGCGCAGCACGGCACCGGGGATCACGGCCTCGCCACGCTGTTCTTCGCCCCCGATGAGGTGATCGCGCGAACGCGGCAGTGGGGGCGCGGCGAGTTCCAGAACCGCTTCGCAGCCGCGTTCGACGGCTTCGCCAGGTGGACGACCGGGTGGCTGCGCCTCGTGCGTGCGGGCGGACCCGCCGCCGTCGAAGCCGTCTACCACCGCATGCGGCGCGGGCAGGTGACGCCCACCGATGGTGTCATCCTGTCGCTGCATCCGACCATGCCGACCTGACCGCCGACGCTCCTCCTCATTCAGTCCTGGAGGAGCCCGATGACGTTGCCATCGTCGTCCGTGACGGTTGCGATCAGCCTGCCGCCCCCGACGTCCGCGATGTCCCGCTGGACAACGGCGCCCGCCTCGACCAGCGCCTTGACGCTGCCGCTGATGTCGTCGACGTGCCAGTAGCCGATCGGTCCGGTCATGCCGCTGGCATGGCCGTTGGGATCCAGGCCGAGCTGCTGGCCATCGACGTCGAAGCCGACGTAGTAGGGCTCGTCGGTGGACGGCCGCACGCCCAGCAGTTCGCCGTACACCGCCTTGGCCTTCGCGAGGTCGCTGACAGGAACGATGAAGGTGTTCAGGCCTCGGGTCATCGCAGGACTCCTTGCTTCGGTCGTCACATCGAATGAGCGGTTCACTCACCGATATGACGGATGTCGGCGGAACGATGTGACAGCGCGGCGGGTCGGTCCCATCGTGGACACTGCTGGCCGCGGATCTCGCGGGATGCGAGGCGGTGGACACCCGTGCACGCCCCGGCCGCCACGCTGAGAGGATGAACCGTCTGAGGCTCGCACCGTCCCTGCACCGCATCGGCTCCGATCTCGTGAACAGCTACGTCGTCGAGGACGGCGGCGGGATCACGATCATCGACGCAGGTCTGCCCGGCCACTGGACCGAGCTGACTGCGAAGCTCGCGCACATGGGTCGGTCGCTCGACGACATCCGCGGCGTCGTGCTGACCCATGGCGACACCGACCACATCGGCTTCGCGGAGCGGCTCCGTCGGGAGCACGGCGTACCCGTCCACGTGCACGAGCTCGACGCGGCGCGGGCCCGTGGTGAGGTCAAGCAGTCCGGCGTCGCCTGGAGACCACTGAGGATCCGCCCACTGGTGGAGTTCCTGTGGTACGGCGCGCGACGAGGTGGGCTGCGGATACGTCCTGTCACCGAGGTCGTGACCTTCACCGACGGCGTGACGCTTGATCTGCCTGGTGCCCCGCGCATCATCCAGGTGCCGGGGCACACCCCCGGCAGCGTGGCGATCGCCGCGCCGGCCGTGGATGCGCTGTTCGTGGGCGATGCGATGACCACGAGGCACGTGCTGACCGGCGAGCGCGGCCCTCGGCCGGCTCCCTTCACGCTCGAGCCGGCCACGGCGCTGGCGTCGCTGGCCGCGCTGGAGGCTGCGCAAGCGACGTGGGTGCTGCCCGGGCACGGCCCGCCATGGCGCGGCGGCGTCGCCGAGGCGATCCGGCTGGTCCGCCAGGCGGCTGCAGGGCCCTGTCGCTAGGCTCCCGAGCTCTCGGCCTGGATCATCGGCCGTCGCGGCGGTCGGTTGCCGATGATGACGCCGGTATTGGCCGTCCCGGTGGTGACGGGGCCGATTCTTCTGCCGCCGCTGTCGAACGGGAGTCCCGTCGTTCGACCACACCGTGAGCGGTGCGCACCCGGCGCGCCGACACCATGACGACGGCAAGGAACTGACGATGCCGAAGTACCACCTCACCTACACCGGTGGCGGGCCGATGTCCGACACCGAGGAGGAGACCGCTGCCACGATGAAGGCCTGGGAGGACTGGTTCACGGAACTGGGCAGCGCCGTTGCCGACCGTGGCCACCCCTTGGGGGCCCGACAGACCGTCGCGCCGAACGGGAGGGTCGGCGACGGCGGCGAGGTCGATGGCTACACGCTGATCACCGCGGACGAGCTGTCCGCCGCGATCGAGAAGGCCAAGGGCTGCCCGGTGCTGGCTGACGGTGGGACGGTCGAAGTGGGCGAGTGCCTCGAGATGTAGTCGCACCCGTTCGCACGCGCGATGTCAGACGTAGGCCAGTGCCGGACGAGCGCAGCGACGACCTCGTTGACGGCGGCTACGGCGGCTCCGGGCATCGGCACGCGGCTCGACCGCCAGCGTGTCGCGTGCCCGGGTCCGCCGTCGGCCGACGGCTTGTGATGGACTTCGTGCGCACTGACGCGACGGTCTCGTCTCACAGGTCCGGGACGTCCGCGTGATGCTCCGCGGCGACTGCACCGACCGCAGACGCCCGCTCCAGCGCATCACTCGGGTCGATGTCGGCCAGCATGCCCGTGTCCATCCTCAGGTGCTCGAAGTAGTGGTCAGCGAAGACCCGCGCCACGAGCTCGGTCCGGCTGCGGACACCGACCTTGGTGAACAGCGCCTTGACGTGGTCACGTACCGTGTGGCGCGAGATGCCGAGCTCTCTGGCCATCTCGGCCGTCGTGAATCCGCGCGCGATGAACTGCAGCACCTCCTGTTCCCTCGCGGTGATTCGGTAGGCGAGGGCGATGAGCGGCGCGAGATCGGGAGCGCGCGCCGGAGTGATGACGACCGCGACCGCGCCGTTGAGTGCGTCGGTTCCATCGATGCAGGCGGCGTGCAGGTGCAACCACACGCCCGCGGTCGTCCGGACCCGCACGCGAGGCGGATCGCTGGTGACCCCTGCTCTGGCTGCGCGGGCGCGGCCGGCCACGAGATAGATCGGCTCCGGCACCGGACGCATCCCCGTGGCGCTGCCGCGCACGAGCTCCGTCATCCAGTGGTCCGCCGCCGGGGTGATCGCGCGGACGTCGCCGTCCTCGTCGAGCAGGATCAGCGCCGGTCCGACGAGTCCGGATCTCGCAGGGCTCGTCGCAACGAAGGTGCCGCGCAGGCCCTCCGCGATCGTCGATGACGCGGCGAGGAGGAGGTCCCGCTCCACGTCGGTGAACAGGTCGCCGTCCGACCGCGCGAGCTGGGCGATCCCCCAGCAGGAACCGTCGCGCGCGGTGAAGCTGACGCGCAGCTCGTCACCGAGGCCCAGCGGACGGTACAGGTTTGCGTACCTGCGACTACGGGTCAGGTCACCGTCTGTCGCTGCGCTGAGGGTCGCAGCGTTGATCTTGCGGCGCGCAAGATCAACGAACTTGTTGTAGTCGGTCTCGAGCAGTTCGTTGTCCCAGAAGTGCCTGCACAACGCGGGTGGAAGCGCGTCCACGACGCCGTCGGTCGGCAGCACGGTCGTCGGGTCCGTGCGAAGCAGCAGGAACCCGTCACAGGGAATGGCCGTGCGCAGCCGATCGGCCAACCCGCGCAGCATCGACGGGCTGTCGATGTCACGGCCGCACAGCCTGTCGACGCTGGCCTCCAGCCGTGCAGCGCTCATGACGTATGCCGACGACGTCATCGTGTCGTCCACTTCTTCAGGTACCGGCGGTCCCCGGTCCCGCGGTGCCAGGCCACAGGTCCGTCCGGGATCGGCTCGGCCGCTCTGAGCTCCGGAACACCTCTGCCGGAGCACTTCTCAATCTACGCCCTCCCGCAAGGGGACAACTCCCTCATTTGCGGGATGGACGATCGCCACGGCAGCTGGGACCTTCGTTCAAGAAGGGACGCTGACCGCATGAAGCTCAGGATCATCGCCGCGCTGCTCCTGTTGGTCCCGGCCTGCTCCGGTGCCGACGATACCCCTGCCGGAGGCGAAGGCGCTGCGAGCGGGGCAGCGGCCGAAGCGACGGAGTCGGAGGCTGCAGTAGCCGCAGAGGATGCGGAGGGAACGTTCACGATCGTCTCCGGCGCTGCTGCTGACGAGGGCGACACCGACATCGGTGTGTTCGACTTCTACCCGTCCGAAGTGCAGGCGCGCCCCGGCGAGACCCTGCGGTTCGAGAACGGCAGCGGTGCGATCCCGGTTCCTCACACCGTGACGCTCGGGACCGGCGCGGACGTCGGCACGCAGATTCCGCCGCCGGTCGCAGAGGGGCAGGTGCCAGCCGTGTGGGGGACCTGCGTGTCCGAGGGTCCACTCGCACCTGACGACGCCGACTGCCCCAACGGCAACGCCGGCTACCCGCCCGAAGGTGACACGGTCGGCATGGAGCCCTTCGCCGACCAGGGCTTCTACAACAGCGGGATCTTCGAGCCCGGGCAGACCGTGGTCGTGCCGATCGCGGACGACGCGGCCCCGGGCATGTACTCGTTTGTCTGCTACCTGCATCCGGCGACGATGGAGATGACGGTCGAGGTCGTCGCCGAGGGTGAGACGGTCCAGACGCAGAGCGACCTGGATGCCACGGCGCAGGAGGCCATCGAGGCCGACCCAGCGATCTCTGGTGTCTTCGGCGGCCCACCGTTCCCGTCGACGACGTACGCGCTGCGGTTCCCCCAGCCCGGAAGGTACGCGTACTTGTGTCCGATCGACCCAGGCATGGCCGGAGTCGTGAATGTCGAGTGACGTCTGCCGGCTGACGATGTCACCCCAGAGAGAGGAACGACGATGAGCTGGAACTTCATGGACGCCGCGAGCCGGGACACCATCGACCGCGTGTGGCGGCGTGAAGCCGACGGCATGTTCGCACTGGCATCCGACCCCGGCATGTGGGAGGCACCGACGGGAGCGGGCCACTGGCAGGTGCGGGACGTGATCGGGCACCTCGTCGACACCACCGAGGCGTACTTCCGTTCGTTCGACGCCGCCCGCGGACGCGCCGAGCCGTGGGACCCGCTCGGCGTCCGCGACATGGCCAAGTACGTCGACGAAGGCGCACGCGCGTTCCGTGGCACCCCGCAGGACGAGCTCCTCGGCCGACTGCGCGATGACCTGGACCGCATGCTGTCCGTCGCCGGCGAGCTCACCGACGACGAGTGGGCCGGCCTGTCCGTGCCACACAAGTACATGGGCCCGCTGCCAGCCTGCTTCTACCCGATCTTCCAGGTCGTGGACTACACCGTCCATTCGTGGGACATCCGCGAGGGCACGGGGAGCGCCCACGGGATCGACGGCGACGCCGCCGATCTGCTCGTCCCGCTGTGCTTCATCCTGTGGCAGTCGACATGTGACCTGACCGGCACCGACCCGTTCACGCTCGGCATCCGGATCACCAGCGGCCACAACGGCGGCGATACCCGCGCGATCGTCGGAGGCGACGCGATCGCGTTCGAGCCGGGCAGCATCGACGACCTCGCCGACAGCATCGAGTTCGATCCGGCCAGCTTCGTGCTGACGGCCTACGGTCGTGTCAACGCCGGGACGTACCGGGGCGACCGCGAGGTGCTCGACCGCTTCTGCAACCTGTTCTTCCGGATCTAGGAGCCACGATGACCGACGGTGGGATCGACCTCGACCAGATCGAGGCCCTGCGGCAGCGCATCCGTGACACCTTCCTCGCCGACGAGCGCGAAGCCAGCGGCGCGCGCGGCATCCACCACGTCGCCCTGCTCTCGTCGGACGTGGAGCGCACCGTCCGCTTCTATCAGGACCTGTTGGGATTCCCACTGACGGAGATCTTCGAGAACCGCGACTACAAGGGCTCCAACCACTTCTTCTTCGACGTCGGCAACGGCAACCTGCTCGCCTTCTTCGACTTTCCAGGCCTCGATCTGGGACCCTACGCCGAGGTGCTCGGCGGGCTGCACCACATCGCGATCTCGGTCACGCCCGAGCAGTGGGAGCAGCAGAAGGCGCGTCTCGACGAGGCCGGCGTCGACTACCAGCTGGAGAGCGGCACGTCGATGTACTTCCGCGATCCCGACGGCGCCCGCGTCGAGCTCATCGCGGACCCGCTGGGCGAGATGTACGGCACGGTCGTGAGCTGACCGGCCGCGAGCTGCCCTCGGCGCCGACGACCTTCGAGGGCGGGGACGCCGGAGCGGTCCCGCCTACCCCGCCGGCGACGACGACGATCTTGCCACATGCCGCCGCGTTCGAGCACCCGATGGGCGCGGCTGCCGTCGGTCAGCGGGATGCGCTCCGCCACGATCGGCGAGAGCGTGCCTGCAGCCGCAGG
>DATHVN010000004.1 GCA_035461305.1 Euzebyales bacterium
GCCCGACGCGACGCACCACCCGGCATTGGGCACGGACGACCGGCTGTTGCGGCTCGTCCTGGCCTACCTACCCATCGCCGCGGGCGGCGCAGTGCTCTCACTCGTCTACGACGTCGGCGCCCATCCGGGCGGGGACCCGGCCGAGGACATGTTCCTCCGCGGCACTCCGCTCGTACCCCCGCTGTTCCTCCCAGCTGCCCTGGTGGCTGCCGGTCTCCTTACCAGGAGGGGCGGCAGCGCGGCGACAACGGGCGAAGCGATGGCCGGCCTCGTCGGGGTGGCGTTTCTGGCCGGAACCACCTTCAACCTCCCGAATGACTTCGACGCTGCACGAGCCGCCGGATCACCGATCGGTCTGACCGTTGCCACGGCCGTCGTCCACGCCGCGCTGGGCCTGGGTCTGGCCCGTCACGCCATCGCTGTGCTACGACGTGGCCAGGCATCGACCATCCAGACGACCGTGGACGTGGACTCGAACCAGTGACGAGGTGAGCGCTCGTCCTCCACCATGGACAGCGGAACGCACCGGAGTCGGACGATCCCCATCACCTGAAGAAGGAGCCGACCGCAGGCGTCCTGGAGGACCCCGCCCCAAGGCACCGGTTCCTCACGCACGCGTTCGCGTCTTACGTGCCGGACCCGGGCCACTGGCGTGCTGACCCGTCCCATCGTTGTCGCTGTTGCCACCCTGCCTCGCGTCTCAAAGATCAGGCTAGGGTGACGCCGGTGGCGGCCGGCGATGATCCGTGTCGCTGGAGTTCGCTCGGGTGATGAACCTCAGCGATGCGTTGTCCGCGATCGCGATGACGCTGCTGCCGTCCAGGCCGCTTCACTCGCCGTTGCCCCCCGACCCTACTCTGCAGCCTGCCGCAGATCGGAGAGCAACGATCGTCCGTGCTCGACAGCTTCGCCGTAGGTCATCGTCGAGCCGTGCTCGAACGCGGCGGTGAACCCGGCGCCCAAGTCCCGTCGACCGTGCTCGATGAGCCGCGCCAGCCGTTGGGCGGCCTGTGGCGGGACGTGGGTGCCCATGGACGACCGGATCGCCGCGGTCGCGCCGAGCACCTCGACCGACGCTCGTGGCAGACCGTGATGCATCCCGAGCTCGGCGATGACCTCCAACGTCAGGATCGTCGATGCGATGTGCCGCGCCTCCGCCAGACGTTCGAGGGACGCCGCGATCAGGTCGTGGACGCCTTCCGTGTCGCCTCGGCTCATGTGGAACTGCGCCAGTGCAGCCTCGGCGATCCCCATGTCGACCTTCGAGTCGATGTCCCGCGCGCGACGCAATGCGTGCCGCAGTAGCTCGTCGGTATCGTCGAACCGGCGCGTGATGCCCTGCATCCAGCTCATCGCGACGAGCCCGGTCGTCGCTCCGACCTCGTCGGCCATCCTCTCGAACGTGGCGACACCGCGCCGGATGGTCGCCATGCCGTCACCCATCGAGCCCGTGAGGCCGCGGACGAGGCCGACCGCCACGTCCGCGTACCCGAGGCTGCGGTCGTCTCCCGTCTCCCGCGCAACCTTCGCGGCCTGCAGCACCGCCGGCACGGCGAAGTCGTAGTCGCCGGACCAGATCGCGAACATGGCTCGGGCCGCGAGGACGCGTGCGTGGGGCTCGCGGCCAATCTGGGGCGCCTCGAGACAGCGGTCAGCCCACAGCACGCCTTCCTTGAGGTAGCCGCGCATCCACCAGAACCACCACGACTCCCACACAGCATTGGCGACCGGATCCGGATCGTCCCTCGCGAGCAACCACGTGAATGCCTGCCGCACGTTGTCCAGCTCGATCTCCATCGCGTCGAGCACCGTGCGGCGCCGCCCACCGGGACCTCCGACGCTGTCGGCAAGCTCCAGGAACGCGCGAGCATGGCGTCCGAGCACCTGGTCCCGCCCCGCGCTGGCGTCCAGACGCTCCCACCCGAACTGGCGGATCGTGCCGAGCATTCCGAAGCGGACACCGTGCTCGGCGTGGGCGTCCGTGCGCACCAGGCTCTGCTCCACGAGGGACGCGACGGCTGACACGACGTCGCCCTCGACGTCACACACCCGCTCTGCGGTCGCCAGCGTGAACCCCCCGCGGAAGGCGCTCAGCTGTGCGAACGCGTCCTTCATGGGCCGGTCAAGCAGGTCATAGCTCCAGGCGATCGCGGCAGCGAGGCTCTGGTGACGCACAGGCATGTCGCGCCGCCCGCCGCGCAGGTCGGGGAAGCGTTCCCGTAGTCGGTCGAGCAGCATCTCAGGCGTCATGATCCTGACCATCGCGGCGGCCAGCTCGAGCGCCAGCGGGAGTCCGTCGAGCTCACGGCAGATGTCGACGACCGCCGTCGTCGAGCGCTCGTGGAGGGCAAGATCCGGCCGCACGGCACGTGCTGCCTCGATGAAGAGCTGGACGGCGGCGTACTCGCGCACGCGTTCGCTCGGCGTGTGTCCGGTCGGCACGGCCAACGGCCGCACGGGGAACTCTCGCTCTCCGCGGAGGCGAAGCGGTGTGCGGCTCGTGACGATGACGGTCAGCTGCCCGCAGAGCTCGATCAGCTCCGCGACCAGCGCGGCGCCCGGTACGACCTGCTCGAAGTTGTCGAGGATCAGCAGCGACCGCCGGTCACCGATGGCATCGGCTACCGCGGCGACGGCACGCGAGGCGTCGGAGGTCGCGACGTCGAGCGCGGCGGCGACCGTGTCGGCGATGAGGCCTGGCTCGCGCAGCGCCTCGAGCGAGACGTAGAACGTGCCGCCGGGGAACTCCGGTCCCAGCCGGCGTCCCGTCTCGATCGCCAGGCGGGTCTTGCCGATCCCGCCCGGGCCGACCAGGGTGAGCAACCGCACGTCATGCCGCTTGAGCTGCGCGGTGATCTCGGCGACGTCGGCATCGTGCCCGAGGAACATGGTGGCCGGAACCGGCAGGGGAGCGGGGCGCGCCCGCCGTTCCGCCTCGACCCCATCGTCCGTCGCGTGGAAGCGCTCGGTCAGCAGCACGACCAGGTCGTTCCTCAGCAGCTCCTCCAGGTCGGCTGCCGTGGAGAACGGTTTGTACGACAGGCCGCCCTCGCGCACGCGCTCGAAGAAGGCCTGCAGCTGCGGCTCGCGATCGACGCCGGCCTGGATGTAGACGAGGCGCGGCATGCCGGCGGACAGGATGAACTCGTCCTCGAGACCGGACACCTCCATGCCCGGTGCGGTCCATCCGTACCGCTTCGAGTAGATGGCGACGAAGACGTCGCTCTGTCCGACGTAGGCGCCGTAGAGCGCCCGGGGCGGGTACGGGCGGGCGCCCGCCTCGAACATCACCGGCGTGAGGTTGAGCGCCTCGACCGAACGCCTGGCAGCGGCCCGCTCCTCGGTCAGGTCAAGCGTCGAAGAGATGAAGACGCGGAGTCGCTGGTCTGGGGTCAGGATCACGCGTTCACAGTAGAGGTGACTGCGCGTCCGATCCAGGTCCGTGCGCGCGGTGACATCGGCGTCGGCGGAAGTGCCTGGGTGGTCGGTCCGGGACCCACCTCTGGGCACCCCTCCTCGTCAGAGGTGTGCCCGCTGCCGCCAGTCACGCCGTCGCGGTCGCGGTGTCGTCGCTGTGGACTGGGAGTTCGACACCGGGCGATGGATTCGGATCACGGATCAGGACGCGGCGAGACGGACGACGTCGGACATGACGGTCACGGCGCGTTGGAACCCGTCGACGGGCATGCGTTCGTCGTGTCCGGGGATCGTTGCGAGCAGCTCGGCGGGTGAACGAGTGGGGTCCAGCCGTACGCGGATGCTCCTCGTGCCCGGAACGACCGCAGGTCGGTGATTCCCGGGCTCAGCGACAGCGTGGAGAGACGTCGCAAGCCCTGCTGCGCCAGCTGCCGGGAAGGCCTGCCCGAGCAGGAGGCGGTGATGGATCAACGGTCCGATGTAGTGATGGCCGGGACGGCGGCCGGAGTGGGACCTCGCCGGCGTCCCGGCCGGCCGCAGCCGCGCACGGTGCAGGCTGGGAGTCACCGGGGACGGGCCGAAAGCCCCAGCGAAGCGGCCGAGTGGCGGGCCGGACCGCGCCGTTCGACCCTTCCGGGGCGTCGGTGGATGGCGCACGCTTGAGGACATGCTGAGGTTGG
>DATHVN010000005.1 GCA_035461305.1 Euzebyales bacterium
GCGCCTACAGCCCCGTGCTACGCGCCGCCGACCTGCCTCCCACCCCCGTGCCCTGGTGGAACGGCCGCACCCTCCACTTCGAGTTCCCATAACCCACCAGAACCGGGGGCGAATTCGCTGTGTGACGATCGGCGCTAACGGCTACATCCACGTCATCGACGGCGTCGTTGTGCCGGACGAAGTGCACGGTGCATCCGACTGACCACGATCGCCCTAACCTGACGCATCCGGCGGTATCCCCTGATCTCCGAGGGTCGCCGGTTCGCGGGTTGCGGCCGATGCTGAGGTCCTACCTCAGCGCATCGATCGGTGCGAGCTCGACGCGACCTTCGGCGCTGCGTGCGAGTTCGTTGTCCAGGCCACCAGCGCGTCTGCCTGCAGCTTGGTGAGGGCGATGTTCTCGGCGTTGTACGTCGACGCCACTCCCAGCCGATCCGCGACCTCCCAGGCCACCTTGCGGAGCACGGCATCGCCCAGCAGCCGCATCTTCATTCCTTGGATGTACGTCAGCCGAGCGCGCGCGACCTCCTGTGACAGCTCTCCCCGGTGGACCGCCTCGTGGAGCGCCGACAGCGTCTGTGAACGCAGCAGCGTGGGTGCGAGGAGTTCGTGCTCCTCAGCGACCTCGAACTCCGCGGCCGCGAGGTGGAGAACAGCGCTGGTGTCAACGACGAACCTGGTCATCGGGAACCCCCGATCGGTGGCCGAGCTGCGTGACGTCCCGCAGGATGTCACAAGTCGTCGTGTTCCTTCACCGAGAGACCATCGACGTAAGCGTCCGGGAATCGGTGCCCCCCGCGCCCTGACGCGGACGTCCTCTCACGAGCTGTGGCCACCGTCCGGGTCCGTCTCGAGGGGGATTCGGGCAGTGCCGACGCGCGTCACAATCGGGGCCCATCGGGAGCGGGCGCGGTGCGGCCCGCCGATCTACCGCCCTCTCCGGGTGCCCTCGGTCTTGGGGGCAATCGGTCCTCGGAGGTCACGGTCATGCCGAGCGCTGGTCGACGCATAGCGGCGACTACTCGCCTGTGGCGCCGTCGATCGCCTCGCGGAGTAGGTCGGCGTGGCCTGCGTGGCGCGCGGTCTCCTCGATCATGTGCAGCAGGACCCATCGCACGTTGAAGCGGTGCGTCCCGTCAGGTCCCGGCACCTCCGCCGTGAGGTCGTCGAGGGAGGCCATCGAGGCGACCGCCTCGCGACTGCGCTCGCAGGCCTGCTGGTAGCGGGCCACGAGCTCGACCGGGTCGTCGTCGGCCGCGGTCCGGAAGTCCCGGTCGGGATCATCGACGAAGTCGCGGTACCACGCGGCCGGCGGTTCGCCGAGCAGGGCGCGGCGGAACCAGCCGTCCTCGACCACGGCGAGGTGCTTGAGCAGCCCGGCCAGCGTCAGGTCGGAGGCGGCGGTCGTGGTGCTCATCTGCTCGCGGTCGAGGCCGTCGACCTTCATGAGGATCGTCGCGCGCTGACTGGTCTACGGCGAGGGCATGGCTGCGGTCGCGTCCAAGTGCGTCGATCCACGTCTGGTCGCGGGTGGCGTAGATGCGGTTGGTCAGCCGGCCGCGGGACAGGGCGACGTAGGCGCGTTCGGCGCTCGCCGAGGTCGAGGGTGTGAAGAGGCTGTGGTCGACGGTGGAGCCTTGCGCGGTGTCGACCGTGCGGGCGTAGCCGTAGGCGACGTGTGCGCCGACGTAGGCGACCGGCAGTGTCACGGTCGTGGGCCTACCGGGGGTGCGGTGAGCGGCGTCGAGTTGGAACCGTGACGCGTCGCCGGCGGGTGGCGGTGACGCGACCGGTCATGCCGTTGCGCACCTCGACGGTGGTGCCGTCGGGTTGAGTGAGCCGCTGGTTGCGCCGCAGGATGACCTCGTCGCCGACGGCGAGCGTGATCGTACGGTGGTCATTGGGCGA
>DATHVN010000006.1 GCA_035461305.1 Euzebyales bacterium
ACCGCGTCGGCATGCCCACACCCTGATCACGGGCAGCACCATTCGTGGTGGGTCGCGTGTCCGCACGACGCCACGACCGGTCGCGTGAGGAGGTCGAGGTGCGACGAAGGTATCGCCACCGACCTGGGTTCGGGGGCCGACTGTCACGATGGTCGGGTCCCGCGACCCATCGCGTCGAGGGTGACGACGCGGGTCTGATTGATTGCGACACAGCACCGGGATCCGTCGCGGCCCACTTCGACGGGATGATGTCGCCGAAGTAGCGGACTGGTCTGCGGCTGTACGTCGATGCGAGGGCGTCCAGATGTGCACCTGCGTGCTCTTCGGTCATCCCCACGACGGTCCCGCGGACCTCGAGAGAGCGCTGGGGCTGGCGTGGGTCACGGCACAGCAACGTGACCTCGGGTTCCGGCGCATGTTCCGCTCCGTCTGAATGCCCCGCATCGTGCGGACCCGACGTGGGTGCCATCGAAGTCGCACCACACGACGGAGGTGTGGGATACCCGTTCGGCATTGACGGTCGTGAGGGCGGCGATGGGCCGGGCAGTCGATGATGTCTCGATGAGATGCGGGAATCGGAGCGGTCATCGGCGTCACCGTTTCTGCGCGACGGACGAACGTCGGCGCGACAGGGTGGTGCCGAGCAGCTCGTCCTCGAGCGCCGGACCGCAGGCGCGCGCTGCGGACCGAGCATAGAACGCCGACAGCTCGCGCCGGCCAGCGTCGTGGCCGACACATCGGCCGACCTACGATTGCGATCAACGGTGTCGGTTTCGTCGTCTGAACGCCTCGTCGGCGTCGTAGAACCCGCGCGCCCGCTCCGACCACGAACGGCCGATCAGCAGCGTGACGCCGATCAGCGCCAGCACCGCGAGCGCAGCCATGACGCCGCCATCCGCGAACCCTCCGAGGGTCAGGACGAACGTCACGGCGCTGCCGATGACCGTGGTGACGACGTTGAGCAGTCCGCCGATGCCATCGTTGAGGAACAGCAGGCAGAACGCGAACCCGGCGGCGAACCAGACCATCCCGCCGATCCTCATGCCGATGGTCCCCCGCGCTTCACGGTCTCGGGCCCGCGTGTAGCGTAGACCGGCGTGCCAGACAGCACCAGACGCATGCGTACGTCAGCCGAACGTCACGAACGCATCACCGCAGGGCAGCTGCTCGGATCAGTCGGTGACGCGGATGATGACCTTCCCGACGTGCCGGCCCTCCTCCAGCGTGCGGTGGGCGTCGACCACGTGATTCAGGTCGTGGACGCTGTCGACGACCACGCGCAGGGACCCGTTGGTGAACCCCGGCAGCACATCGCGTCGCAGCGCGTCGGATACGGCCGCCTTCTCCTCGACCGAGCGCGCCCGCAGCGTCGACGCCGTGATGGTCAGGCGGCGCGCCATCAGTTGGCGCAGCGGCAGCTCCGCCCGGTGCCCGCCGATCACGCTGACCACGACCAGCCGGCCGTCCAGAGCCAGGACGTCGAGGTTGCGCTGCAGGTAGGGTGCGCCGACGACGTCGAGCACCACGTCCACACCGCGGCCGTCGGTGAGGTCGGTGACCCTCGCGACGAAATCCTCGCTGGTGTAGTCGATCGTCGCGTCGGCGCCGAGGTCCTCGGCGGCGCGCCGCTTCGCCGGCGTCGACGCCGTACCGATCACCCGCGCGCCCGCGCGGACCGCGAGCTGGGTCGCGGCCGTGCCGACGCCGCTGGCGATGCCGTGGATCAGGACGGTCTCGCCGGCCGTCAGGCGGCCGCGCGTGAGCATGTTGTCGTAGGCGGTGGCGTAGACCTCCGCCAGCCCACCGGCCTGGGTCCAGTCCACCGCGTCGGGAAGCGGCAGCGCGAGGTTCGCGGGCAGCACGGCGTACTCGGCGTAGCCGCCGCCCGGCAGCAGCCCGCACACGCGGTCGCCGACGGCGCAGGACGTGACGCGGTCGCCGACCTCGATGATCTCGCCTGCGGCCTCGAGCCCCAGGATGTCGGTCGCGCCCTCGGGCGGCGGATACGCGCCCATGCGCTGCAGGAGGTCGGCGCCGTTGACCGATGTCGCCCGCACGGCGACGAGGACGTCGTCTGTGCCGGGTCGCGGTACTGGCCGATCGACGATCATCAACTGCTCCGGACCACCGGGTTCGACGACGACGACCGCACGCACGTCCATCCCTTTCGACCAATCGGAGCCACGCAGCGTACCGTCCCCATCCGCACCGGACGGTCCACCGGCGGCCGCCCGCACGTGTGCACCTTCCGGTACGACTGGGTAGCCTTGGATGCATTCCCAGTACCCGAGTACGGCGGTCGATCATGCGCCGCTTTTGAGGAGCACGGTGTCAGTTCAGCCAGGATCCATTGTTGAAGGCAAAGTTGTACGGCTCCAGGACTTCGGAGCATTCGTCGAGATCGGCCCGGACGTGACCGGGCTGGTGCACATCTCCGAAGTGCATCGAGACTTCGTGGAGAACATCCACGCGTACCTGACCGAGGGGCAGCAGGTCACCGTCAAGGTCCTGCAGATCAAGGATGACGGGCGCATCGACCTGTCGATCAAGCGAGCAGATCCTGACTGGCAGGAAGAGCCGCGTCGCACCAACCGCGTCGACAAGGACTTCAACCAGCGGCTGCGCAAGTTCATGCACCAGTCCGACATGATCCAGGGCGAGGTCCGCCGACGCCGCCGCGCGCGGCAGTAGCCCCGAACGACACCGACCACGGGACCGCCACATCGGCGGTCCCATCGTCGTCAGCGGACCTGACGCCCCGGCCCGCCGGGGCGTGTGGGCCCACCCGCTCGACCGCCTGCCCGCACACGTACGGTGGACGTGGACCGGTGAGGGACGCGCTCCCGTCGACCCGGACCGAGCGCCTCGACACGTCGGCGGCAGTGCCGACCGGACAAGGGGGACAGGTGCGTGACGTCGACATCCAGGCAGTGATCCTGGCAGGTGGCCAGGGGACGAGGCTGCGCCCCGTGACCTCCGACCTGCCCAAGCCGCTGGTGCCGATCGCCAACCGTCCGTTGATCGAGCATCAGCTGCGCCACCTCGCCGATCAGAGCGTGCGTGACGTCACGCTGGCGCTCGGCTACGGCGCCGAGCAGTTCGCGGTGCTCGAGAAGCTCGCGTCCGAGCTCGGCATCACACTGCGCATCGTCGTCGAGCCGGCACCGCTGGGCACAGGTGGTGCGCTGCGGTACTGCGCGGACGAGGGTGCGCTGGACGATCGCCCGCTGCTGTGGGTGAACGGCGACATCGTCGCCGCCCCCGATGTCGCCGCCTTCACGGCCTTCCACGTCGAGCATGGTGCGCTGATCACGTTCTGGCTGACGTCGGTGCGGGACCGCACGCAGTTCGGCGTGCTCGAGATCAACGCCGACGGCTTCGTCGAGAACTTCCTCGAGAAGCCGTCGCCGGACGAGACGTCGTCACACCTCGTCAACTCGGGCATCGTGATGCTCGAACCCGGCATCCTGCGACGCATCCCGCCCGACACGTTCTTCTCGTTCGAGCGTTCCCTGGTCCCGGCCATGGTCCGCGAGCGCGAGCAGATCTACGGTCAGTTCCGCGGTGGCTACTGGCTCGACACCGGGCGGCCCCACCTGTACCTGGAGGCGAACCGCCACGTCCTGGAGCGCCGCCTGTCGTGGACGCCAACAGGGCGTCAGATCGAGGACAGCCTGTGGGTCGAGCCCGAGGTGGTGTGTGACGGGGTCGACGTGATCCGTCCCGCGGCAATCGGCCGCGGGGCTGTCATCGAGGAGGGTGCGCGCCTGTTCGGTCGCACCGTGATCGGGCGCAACGCCGTCGTGCGCAGCGGTGCCAGGCTGGAGGACTGCGTGCTGTTCGACGGCGCGGAGATCGGCTACGACGCCGAGGTGGTGAACTCGATCGTCTGTGCCGACGCATGCATCGGACCCGGCACGTGGATGGACAACTCGATCGTCGGCGCCGGCACCCGGCTGGGCCGGCGCAACGTGCTGCGCAGCACCCGCCTCTGGCCGGGTGTCGAGCTCGGCGACCACGCGCTGGTCGTCGACGACTAGGGTCGTCTTTCGGGGCGGTCGTGCGCCTGGTCGTCTCGCCGACGCTCGAATCCCGACGTTTCTGAGGCGGCGTGCCTGTCAGGCCTCCAGCAGGATCCGTGGGTCGCGGACCCGGCCGAGACCACCGCGTCAGTGCGGTATCAGCCCGGTCGATCGCGTGTCGACGTCGTCACCCGGCCGCACCGCCGCGATGCCGAGTTCAAGCGCCAGTGGCTGGAGGCGGTCCGCGGATGCCCTCAGTTCACTGCTGGAGCATAGGGGATCGCGCTGTGTGATTGCGGAGCCGAATCGCGGTGGTCCTCGGAGTGATGCCGTGCAATAACGCAACAGATCTGTAGAGTAATTGGTGTGGCGCCCACGACCGCGAACGCACCCCTGATCGATCTGCTCGGCGAGACCCGCGCGCAGATCGTCGGGCTGCTGCACGATCGCGCCGCCACCGTAGCCGAGCTCGCGTCCGCGACGCGGTTGACCGAGGTGGCGATCCGGCGCCAGCTGCGCGAGCTCGTCGCCGACGAGCTCGTCACCGGCCGCACGATGCCCGCATCGGGCCCGGGCCGTCCGGCCGTCCGCTACAGCCTGACCGCCCGGGGCGAGCGGCTGTTCCCGGACCGGTCCTCGGATCTGGCCGACGACGTGCTGACCTTCCTGTACGACGAGCGCGGCAAGGCCGAGATGATCGCGTTCCTGCGCTGGCGGCTCAAGCGACAGCAGGCGCACTACGCTGGCGCGCTCGACGGCATCGCCGAGCTCGACGACCGCGTCGAGCGACTCGCCGAGCTGCTCAACCAGGACGGCTTCCTGGCCGAGGTGGACGCTGACGCCGACGGCTTGGCGCTGACACAGACGCACTGCGCGATCAAGGAGGCCGCCGCAGCGCACCCACAGCTGTGTGCGTTCGAGGCGGCACTGTTCCGCGAGGTGCTGGGCGCCAACGTCATGCGCAGGCAGACCATCGCGAGCGGGGCGCCGGCGTGTGTGTGCCACGTGCAGCCACGGCCTGAGATCACCCGACCATCGACTGACCATCCGAGGAGCACCTGATGGCGACCAAGGCTGAAGACCTTCAGCTGGGTACCTACAAGTACGGCTGGCACGACCAGGGCCGGCCGGTGTTCGAGCCCAAGCGTGGGCTGTCCGAGACCGTCGTGCGCGAGATCTCGGCGCTCAAGGACGAGCCGCAGTGGATGCTCGACATGCGCCTCAAGGCGTTCCGTCACTTCGAGCGCCGGCCCATGCCGACGTGGGGTGGCGCGCTCGACGGCATCGACTTCGACAACATCTTCTACTTCGTGCGGTCGACCGAGAAGCAGGCCAACACGTGGGAGGACCTGCCGGAGGACATCAAGAACACCTACGACAAGCTGGGCATCCCCGAGGCCGAGAAGCAGCGGCTGATCGCCGGCGTCGCCGCCCAGTACGAGTCGGAGGTCGTGTACCACAAGGTCCGCGAGGACCTCGAGACGCAGGGCGTCATCTTCGTCGACACCGACACCGGACTGCGGGAACACGAGGACGTGTTCCGCGAGCACTTCGGCACGATCATCCCGCCCAACGACAACAAGTTCGCGGCGCTCAACACCGCGGTCTGGTCGGGTGGATCGTTCATCGTCGTGCCCGAGGGGGTCAAGGTCGACATTCCGCTGCAGGCGTACTTCCGCATCAACCAGCAGAACATGGGTCAGTTCGAGCGGACGCTGATCATCGCCGAGCCGGGCAGCTACGTGCACTACGTCGAGGGCTGCACCGCGCCGATCTACTCGTCGGACTCGCTGCACTCCGCGGTCGTCGAGCTGATCGCCAAGCCGGGTGCGCGGCTGCGCTACACGACCATCCAGAACTGGTCCAACAACGTCTACAACCTGGTGACCAAGCGGGCCGCCGCCTACGAGGACGCCACGGTCGAGTGGATCGACGGCAACATCGGCTCCAAGCTGACCATGAAGTACCCCAGCGTCTACCTCATGGGGCGCGGTGCGCACGGCGAGGTCCTCTCGGTCGCGTTCGCCGGCGACGGTCAGCACCAGGACGCGGGCGGCAAGATCGTCCACGTCGCGCCGAACACGACCTCGAACATCTTCGCCAAGTCGATCTCCAAGGACGGCGGCCGAGGCACCTACCGCGGCCTGCTGCAGGTCGCCAAGGGCGCCACCGAGGCCCGCTCCAAGGTGGTCTGCGACGCTCTCCTG
>DATHVN010000007.1 GCA_035461305.1 Euzebyales bacterium
GGACGCTGCTGGCGCGGCTCATCCGTCAGCTCAGGGACGTCGGCGTGGAGCAGGTGATCGTGCTCACACGCCCACGCTGGGCGGACGCGTTCGCGCAGACCGCCGACGTCGCGGTAGAGGGGTACGCATCGGTCTCGGCGATGTTGGATCGGCTTGCGCAGCTGGCCCGCACGACCTCCGACGATCTGCTGATCGCCGATGCCGACCTACTCACAAACGACGCCGTCGCCGCGGACCTGGTGCTGGACGGGCGCGTACGCACCGGGGTGCTGTCGAGCTCAGCGCCCCCATCGTCCCTGGGGAGTCCGCCGCTGCGGGTCGCCGAGGGGCGCGTCGCGGCGTCCGGGTCGGCGTACCATGGCTGCGATCGCGCCAACGCACGACTCCTGGGCATGTGCAAGATCGGCCGTGCCGACCTTGGGAGCGTCGCCGATGTCCTGGACGAGCTGGCGAAGTTGGCAGCGGACCCGCCGGCCGAGTGGAGCGCCGAGCTCGAACGCAAGCGCGCCGCCCTGGCGACTGAGGCCGCGACGCGCAGTGTGCCTGGGTGGGCGGAGCGCTCGATCGCAGCACTGCGTGACGACCCGCTGCCGCTGGTGGTGGTCGGGCTCGTCCGCCGCGACGTTCCCGTCACGCCCGTGCCCATCCGGGCGCTGTACTGGGGACGACCAGGGACCGCCCGCGCGGCTGTGACGGCGTTCGAGGAGCTACGGCGCATCGACGAGGACGCGGTGCTCCTCGACGCGGCGGTCAAGGACGTCGACGGGTTCTTCACGACGTTCCTCGTGAGCCCCTACTCCCGCTACATCGCCCGGTGGGCCGCCCGTCGTGGCCTGACACCCAACCAGATCACCGTCGCGTCCATGGGGCTCGGGTTGCTCGCTGCGGCCGCGTTCGCCGTCGGCTCACGTCTCTGGTTGATCGCTGGCGCAATCCTGTTGCAGCTCGCCTTCATCGCCGACTGCGTCGACGGTCAGCTCGCTCGGTACACGCGGCAGTTCTCCAACTTCGGTGCGTGGCTGGACTCGACGCTGGATCGCGGCAAGGAGTACATCGTCTACGCAGGCCTCGCCGTCGGGGCCACCCATCCGCCGGCCGCCGCCGGCATCTGGTTCATGGCGACTGCGGCGCTCACGTTGCAGACGTTCCGTCACTACGCCGACTTCTCCCATGGCGCACAGCGTCGCGAGATGCATCATCGTCCGATCCGGCACCGCCTGGAGGAACCGGGTGAGTCGTCGGTCGGAACGCAGGGAACCGAAGCCGTCGCCGTGGAACGGGTCAGCGCCACGCGCACGGGCGCCGGTCGGACGGCACTCGATGCCCTGGTCCTGTTCGGACGCCGGCCGTGGGTGACGTGGGCCAAGCGCATCGTCGTCCTGCCGATCGGGGAGCGCTTCGCGCTGATCTCGGTCACCGCCGCCGTTTGGGACGCGCGCGTGACCTTCGCGGCCCTGCTCCTCTGGGGCACCCTCGCCGCGGCATACGCGACGGCCATACGCGTGCTGAGGTCGAACCCCTGACCAGTCCGCGACGCTCAGCACGTGACCCGCGCACGTCGGCGGACCGGGCTGCACAGCAACCTCATCCCGACGGGGTGATGACTGCCGTCCGATCGTTGATGACCATCACCGTTGACGATTCCGGCGTGGCCGGCTCACAGTGCATGCCGGCGAGCAGAGAAGGGACCATGATGGCAAGTCAGACACAGCGCTCGGCGGCAGCGCCACGGGATGACGCGACCAGCGGCTGGGCGATCGGGTTCATCTCGTTCGCCGCGATCATCATGATCATGTCCGGTGTGTTCCAGACGCTGGCCGGTCTGGTTGCGGTGTTCGAGAACGAGTTCTACGTCGCGACGCCCAACTACCTGTTCCAGTTCGACGCGACCACGTGGGGCTGGATCCACCTGATCCTGGGTCTGGTGGTCCTGGCGGCGGGGTTCGGCATGCTGTCGGGCCAAACCTGGGCTCGGGTCGTCGGGATCACGCTCGCGGTTCTCAGCGCGATCGCGAACTTCCTCTTCATCCCGTACTACCCATTCTGGTCGTTGCTGATCATCGTGTTGGACGTGATGGTCATCTGGGCGCTGGCTGCGCACGGTGACGTCATGAGGTCCGACGCCTACTGAGCCCCACGGGTGATGGCGCGGTACGGTACGACGCCGTCACACGTTCTGACCGTCCGGATCCGATCGGTTGCCACGCCAGGATGATGACGCCGCAAGCCACGATGCTGTCGGACCCGCACGCGCAGTCGCCAGGTAACGGCAGGGACGTCCTGGTGGCCTGTGTGCGTGTGCTGCTGACCACCGTGGGCCTTGTCGCGCTCTTCTACGTCCTGCCGCTCGACCGCGAGGTGAGCCGGGCGACGGTGGGGTGGCTGGCGTTGGGCCTGATCGCGTTCACGATCCTGGTGGTGTTCCAGGTCCGCTCGATCCTGCGGTCCAGGCACCCAGCGCTACGAGCCGTCGAGACCGTCGGCACCTTGGTGCCGGTGTTCGTGATTATCTTCGCATCCACCTACCTGCTTCTTGCTGGCAGCCAGCAGGGGGCGTTCACGGAGTCCGTGAACAGGACCGACGCGTTGTACTTCACGATGACGGTGCTGTCGACGGTCGGCTTCGGCGACATCGCGCCGAGGAGCGAGGCCGCGCGCGTGCTGGTCACGGTGCAGATGGTGGGCAACCTCATCGTGCTCGGGGCGCTCGCACGCGTCGTGGTCGGCGCCGTCCAGATCACGCGCGAACGGCAGGCCGAGCGTGGCGCGTCTTCCGAGCAACGCTCCTGAGCGTGATGCTCACGCCTGCGGGACCGGCGTCGTCGGCGCGTCGCTGTCGGTGCCCCCGCCGCCGAGGCGCCACAGGGCCAGCTCCCAGAGTGCGAGCAGCACGACGAGCGTGAGGAACCACCCCCACGGGACGTTGACGAACAGCAGCACCGCGATGATCACCAGCGCCCCGCCGATCTGCAATGCCTGCCGATGCTCGATCGTCCCCTGGGTCACACCCTGTCCGTCGGCGGCCGTGGCGAGGCGACCGCCGGCGCTCCACACGCTGCGCCCGACGCTCCCGACGCCGCGTCGGAGTGCCACCGCCCAGCGATACGGTCCGGTGAGCAGTGCGATCAGCACGATCGCGAGTGCGATGAGGATGATGGCCGCCGTGAGCTCGAACAGCCCGCCGCGCAGCTGGTCGGTCACGACCTCGGCTGCTGCCTGGCCCTCCGGCCGCGGCGGCATTGCCACGATCGTCTCCTCGAACCGCAGCACGACGCGCCTGACCAGCACGAGCAGCAGGACGGAGCCGATCGCGAGCTGCAGGATCGTCCGGCGGCGGTTCTGCGACAGCCAGACCGCAGCGATGAGCAGCAGCGGCGTCGCGATCATCACCAGCACGAACGCCTGATCGAACACGCGCAACGCCTGCTGCGCCACGATCAGCTCATCGGCGCCGTACACAGGGATCTGGCCGATGTCGGGCGGCAGCTCGACCCCGAGTGCCTCGTTGATGCGAGCCACAGCCTGCTCCGGCAGCTCACCGCTGGTGATCGTCGGAAGGTTGACGTCCTGACCGACCAGCCCCGACGCGGCGCTGCTCAGCTGCCCCAGGACGCGGTTGACCATCGGGAGCAGGTTCAGCGTGACCGTCTCACCCTCGACCTGCACGACGTCGCTGTCGCCGCGTAGGACGGCCAACGCGCGCTCGTGCGCCACCGCGTTGGCATCGATCCACAGCTGGGCGAACGTGTCGCTTGCGAGGAACGCACCGACCTGGTCATCGACGAAGCTCTCGACGGCCGACGACAGCGGCGCAGCGAGGAACGCACGGTCCTCCGGCAGCGTATCGGCGATCAGGTCCTGAGCGGGAATCGCGGTGAACACCGCCTCGGTGATCCGCGGCTGCAGCGCAGCGGTGACCGTGGGATCGGCGCCGAGCGGCCCGACGGTCTCCACCCAGCCATCGGTCGTCAGCAACGTCCGGTTCGCCCACACCGCGACCGTCGCCGCGGTCAACGACAGACACGCCAGCACGACCAGCACAATGACGGCGGCCCGACGCAAGGCGCCTGTCCGCCGCCGGCGCCGTCCCAGCGCATCGACCTGTGTCTGCAGCGCGTCACGCTCGGCGCGCAAGCGTTCGAGCTCGGCGCTGACCGCCCTGTCCTGCTCCGGTGTTGTGCTCATCCTGCCGCCTCGCACATCGCCTCTGACTCACGTCTGACCGTACGCAGCGTGGTGTCCGCCGACGTCATCCCGTCGGGGTGATCTTGCTCAGGTCGCGCGGGTCAGCCGTTTCGGGTGATGACACGTCGGGTGTCGCGCACGACGTTCGTGCGCAACGCCGGATCGGTTGCCCGGCGGGTATGAGCTCCGGCGACCACGGACGATCGAGGGATGAAGTGCACGATGTTCAGACGGCACCCGCGCCCACGAGGCCGAGGAGAGGTCGGAGATCTTCCAGATGCGGGAGCGCCTCGTCGACGTGGGCGAGGACCACTGGATCGAGTGGTGATCGATGTGATGGTCCACGACTGAGTCGCTGGCCGTCGTCGCCCGGCTGGTGGACTGCAACCGCCGGACACGACGGACCATCCGCTCGGGAAGGGTGGGCGCGCCGTCAGCACCGGGATCGCCGCCGGGAGGGTCCCTCATTCACCCACACCGGATGATGCCAGCAGCGTGGGGCAGAGAGACGGTGGACGCCACAAGGCCGGGCCGAGCACGCCGAGTCGTCCGCGGCCCGCACGTGAAGTGAAAGGAAACGACATGAAGGCGATGAAGGTCGCCGCGGCGGTGGCCGCGATCGCTGCCGTGGGTGGAATGGTGGCCCGCCGGCGCCGTCACGGCGCTCACAGTCGCACGTAGATGTCGCGGTCCGGCCGGGGGCCGCGATCAGCCGGAGGCACAGTCGGCTGATCGCAGCTTCACCCGATCGAGGTGATGCGGGACAGCCGGACCACTCCCTACCGTCACACGACCGATCGATGCGAAAGGAATGTCCGTGGCAACTCTGACCGCTCTGAAGTTTCCAACCGTCGAGGGCGCTCGCCAGGTACTCGACACCCTCCAGGATCTCCAGCGGCAGCAGCTGATCGTGATCCACGACGCTGCGGTCGTGCAGTGGCCTGCTGACAAGAGCAAGCCGAGGACCGAGCAGCTGCACAACCTGGCGGGCGCAGGGGCGATGTCCGGCGCCTTCTGGGGGATGCTGTTCGGCCTGCTGTTCTTCGTGCCCCTGCTCGGCGCCGCGGTCGGTGCTGCGATGGGAGGGCTGTCCGGCAGCCTGGTCGATGTCGGCATCGACGACGACTTCATCAAGTCGGTGCGTGACCAGGTCACGCCCAGCACGTCGGCGCTGTTCCTGCTGACCAGTGACGCCGTCACCGACCGCGTCGTGGACGCGCTGCGTGGCTTCGACATGGAGCTCATCTCCACGAACCTGTCCAAGGAGGACGAGGACGCGCTGCGTCACGCCTTCGAGCAGGAGTGAGAGCAGGTAGTGGTCCGGCGCCCCTCGGATCCGAGGGACGCCGGTCCACGGCGTGAGGTTTGACCTGGCCCACGTGCCCATCGTCTGTGAGCAAGGAGAGCACAATGTCCGCAACCGAAGTCCACGGCCCCATCGACTTCGTGCTGTTAGAGTTCCCCGCCGACCGCGTGACCGGCGCGGCGGCGGAGGCGCTGATGGACCTCGTCGAACGCGGCGTCGTCCGTGTCTATGACCTGCTTGTGATCCGCAAGGACGAGGACGGCACGTTCTCCGGCCTCGAGCTCAGTGATCTGGCCGCCGACCAGGTGGGAGGGTTCACCGCGTTCGCCGGCGCGCGCTCGGGCCTGGTCGACGATGACGACCTCGGCCGGGCTGCCGAGGTGATGAAGCCCGGCACGATCGCGGCGCTCGTCGTGTACGAGAACGCGTGGGCGGTCCCGTTCGTCGCGGCGGCCCGCGACGCCGGTGGGCAGCTGATCGCGAGCGCGCGGATCCCCGCCCAGGACGTGATGGACGCGCTCGACGCCCTCGAAGCCAGCGACTGAGGAGGACAACCATGCCCGGACTACTGCGAGGAGTCGCACGGACGGCCGTCGTCGCCGGCACCGCCTCGGCGGTGAGCGGGCGCGTGCAGCGCCGTCAGGCCGAGCGGTTCGCAAGCCGCGACGCCGAGATCTACGCCCAGCGTGAGCAGGCGTACGAGCAGCAGACGTACCAGCAGCAGGCGCCGCCGGCGGCCACGCCGCCGCAGACCGACGTCATCGCGCAGCTCCAGCAGCTCGGCAAGCTGAAGGACGACGGTGTGCTGACGGAAGAGGAGTTCGCGGCCCAGAAGGCGCGGATCCTCGGAGGCTGACGCTCGGCCGGGGTCACCGCCGCACAAGCACGGTTCGCGCGGCTGACCGCCAGCCGTCCATGGGCTGGCGGTCAGCCGATGACCACGATCTGGTCGTCGGCGGCCAGCACCATGCGCTCGGAGGTCGGTGGGTTCAACACCACCTCGTCGCCTGAGCGCCAGCCGAGCGCGAGGAGCCCCGCCGCGTATGCGGTGGCGATGACGTCGCCGAACTCCACCGTGCCGGAGAGATCGAGCTCGCCGACGCGCACGAGCCGAACTGACGGACCGTCCGCGGCATACAGGCGCAGCAGGATGTCGCGGCGTCGCGGCTGCTCGGCGAGCTGGGTCATGAGGCGGCTGGTGATGGCGTCGCTCACGACGTAGTCATCGGCACCTGTCAGGCGGGCGAGGTCCAGGTTCGCCGAGTCCCGCAGCTCGACGATGACGCGGGGTGATGGACCACGGGCCGCATCCAGGTGCCGCCGCAGCAGCATGTGGTGGAGCAGCGTCCGGCCGTCGACCTCGTCAGGCGCCGCGTCGCGACGATCCGCGAGGAGCACGATCGAGGTGACGGAAGTCATGGGCTCCACGTCATCGAACGTCCACGTGCCACTGGCGGGTCGCAGCGTCACGTCGAAGTCGCCGAGCCCCGGGATCTGCAGGTCGGGCGGGTCGGCCTGCGTGGCGTCGTAGACGACCTCCGCGGACGAGCCGGGGGTGGCGAAGGCCGCGACCTGAACGAGGAGGGGCGGGCCGAGGACGCTCCACCCCAGGATCAGCACATGCTCCTGCCGCGGTGCGACCGGCTTGTGTGATGTCGCTCGGGATGGCGGCGGCACAGCTGCGAAGGCGGTCGGCTGGGGCGCACCGGACCCATCCTCGTCCACGATGATCAGCTGGTCATCCGTCTCGAGACGGGTCCCTGGATCAGGATTGACCTCGATCTCCCCAGCCGGGCGGATCCTGCCGATCGGGCGTGCCGTTGTGAACCGGAACACGCAGTCGGCGAACGAGGCCCCGGCGAGCCCGTCGACCGGGCGGACGTAGACATCGCACCCCCGGAAGTCGAGCAGTTCCTCGATAACGCGGATGAGACCGGGTTCGCGCAGGGCGAAGGCCGTGAGCCGGGCCACGCTCTGCGACGGGACGACCGTGTGGATGGCGCCGCCGCAGGCGCGCAGCAGGCTGTCAGCGGCCGCGGGATCGCTCATCTCAGCGACGATCGGGATGCGGTCGAACGCGCCCAACTCGGCACCGGCTGCGAGGACCGCCCGGACGACGCCGCCGTCACCGTGACCGTGGGCGTCGTCGGCCAGGACGATGACCGCGCGGGCGTCACGGAGTGCGACCATCCGAAGGTCCGGGCGGCGCGCGGGGTCACCCGACCGGAACACGACCCGGCTGCCGTGCAGGTCATCGACGGCCGCACGCACCTCCTCGTTCAGCTGCACGGGCTCCAGGTCTGAGAGCACCACGATCGCGTTGGATCGCCGCCCCCGGCCGGCGAGCGCCAACTGCTCCACGACGACAGGGAGTCGCGTCGACACCCCCAGGACCACCACGTGACCCGTCTCGACCACGGTGCTCCGCCCCCGTCGCATCGCCTCGACCCGCTGCTCGACACCGTTGGCGATCAGGCCGATGAGCGTGCCAGCGATCAGGATCCCGAAGATCGTGACCAGCAGCGCGAGCACCCGCCGCCCCCACCCGACGTCGGCGGCCATCGTCCCGGGGTCGAAGACGCGGAGCAGGCTCTGCCAGAAGTCCTCGAGCCACGAGCTGTCCTGACTGCCGGCGAAGTCGACGCCGAACACCGCCAGGAGCGAGGAGCTGACGAGCACGGCCACGAGCGTGACGACGCCGAGCCAAAGGAGGACCGCCCACGTACCACGGGCCAGTAGGTTGTCGAAGCGATAGCGGACATGGCTGCGCAGGCCCGGTCCGTTCCCCGACGACCTCCGCTGCTCGGACACGGCGTTCTCCATCGCCAGGAGCGGTTTCGGCCGCAAGCCTACTGGTCACGGGGGCGGCGTCCGGGTGCTGGGCCGCGACAGCGCGTGAGTCACGACCGGCGCGGATGCATCCCATCGGGATGATGTGCCGCGCGCTCACTGCCGTACGGTCGGCGTGACCCAGTGCACGACCCGCGAGGTGACCAGTGAGCGAGCCGAGCCGTCGGGCGGTCGCCGTCGGGCTGCTGTCGCTGCTCGCGGCGATCGACGGCGCCGCCGCCGCGACGGATCGTGGACCCGCAGGACCGTTCGGCTGGCTCGCCGGCTCGCTCCGCGACCGTGTCCTCGACGTCGTCGACCCCGACGAGGTCGTCGAACGGCTCGACATCAACGCCGTGTTGGAGCGGGTCGACATCAATGCGGTCCTCGAGCGGGTCGAGATCGACCCGCTGCTCGCCCGGGTCGACGCCAATGCGCTGCTCGAGCGGGTCGACCCGGATCTACTGCTCGCGCACATCGATCTCGACGCACTGATCGCGAGAGTCGACGTCAACGCGGTGTTCGAGCGGGTGGATGTCGACGCGGTCATGGAGCGTGTCGACATCGAGCGTCTGATACAGCGCGCCGGCATCCCCGACATCGTCGCCGAGAGCACCACGAGCCTGCTGGAGCGGACATTGGACGTGCTGCGACGCCAATTGCTCGGCGTCGACGTCGTGCTCGCCCGTGCGATCACGCGGCTGCTGTCCCGCGACCCGCGCAGCCTGCCCACCGGACCGGAGGCGCTGGTCGGCGATGAGAGTCCGACGCACGCGCCGCCGATGCCCGACGCCCCGACCGAGGACGTGAATGGTCACTACGCCGGCCCCGTCACACGGCTGGCGGCGTTCGTGATCGACGTCGCACTGGTGGGTGGCTCGTTCACCATCGTCACGGGCGCGCTGGGCTCGGTGCTGCGCACCGTCGGCGTCGGTGCCCGCGTCGGCGGCGCGGTGTTCTCCGCGGCCGCCGTGGCCTGGTTGTTCACCTACTGGTGGGCGAGCACGGCCGTGGCGGGACGCACGCCCGGCATGGCGATCATTGGGCTGCGCATCGTCACCCGTGCCGGAGCGCCGCTGTCCGGTCGTCGTGCGTTCGTCCGGGTGCTGAGCCTGCCACTGAGCTTCGTGCTCCTGGGGCTCGGCCTTCTCGGCATCCTGCTCGACCGCGAACGCCGCGCGCTCCACGATCTGCTCGCCGGCTCGACTGTCGTCTACGACTGGGGCGACCGCATGGCGACGATGCCGACCCCGCTTGCGCGCTGGCTCGAGCAGCGTGCGGCACCGATCGGGGCCACGAGCCGTCGGCAATCCGTCGATCAGGGATGAGTGATGTTGGCCGACGCCATCGGTGACCTGCTCCGTCGGCCATCGGCGTAGCGCTCAGCCCGGTGCCAATCACGGCTGTGATCCTCATGGTGGCCACGCCGAACCAACGGGATGGCGTTCTCCGTTGGCTGGATCGCCGGTCTCGTCGTCGTGAGCGTCGCCGTCCTCGCGCTGGCCGGGGAAGCCGGCGACCATGCAGGCGGGCGCGCTGCGGCGGTGAGCTGGATCAAGCTCGGGCTCGGCGTCCTGTTACACTGCTGGCCGCCAGACAGTGGGCGAGCCGGCCCGGACCCGACGAAGACCCGCCCCTGCCGGCGTGGATGCAGACCATCGACACCTTCACGGCCTCCAGGTCCCTCGGTCTGGGTGTCCTCCTGTCGGGTGTCAACCCCAAGAACCTCGCCTTGGCCATCGCCGCATCGGCATCGATCACACAGGCCGGACTCGACGGTGGACAGAGCGCGGTCGCCGTGGCCGTGTTCGTCGTCCTCGCGTCTGCGACCGTGCTCGGGCCGGTGCTGGCGATCGTTGTTCCAAGAACGTCGTCCGGGACGTTGGCGACCGTCAAGGCCTCATGGGAGCCCGCAACGCGTCATCATGATGGTGCTGTTCCTGATGCTGGGCGCCAAACTCATCGGCGACGGATTGTCGGGACTCGCGACCCGATGGGCACGGGTCAGGTCGACGCCGGCCTGACGCAGCGGAAGCCGAGGTTGCCGGTTGAGCTTCGCGGGGTGTTGCCGCTGCGGGCTGCGACGCGGTACCGGCGGCAGTAGGAGGCGTGGCACAGGTACGAGCCGCCTCGCATGACGCGCAGCGTGCCGCGGGCCGGACCGGTCGGGTTGCGGGTCGGGCTGTGGCGGTAGAAGGCGGGATCGAACCAGTCGCTGCACCACTCCCACACGTTGCCGGTCATGTCGTGCAGCCCGTAGCCGTTCGGCGCGAAGGCATCGACCGGTGCGGTGCCGTAGTAGCCGTCGGCCATCGTGTTGGCGGCCGGGAACGCGCCCTGCCACACGTTCATCCGGTGTGTCCCGCCGGGCTCGAGGCGGTCGCCCCACGGGAACCTGCGCTGGACCAGGCCTCCTCGCGCCGCGTACTCCCACTCGGCCTCGGTCGGCAGGCGCAACCCAGCCCAGGTGCAGTACGCCTGGGCGTCACGCCAGCTGACGTGCACGACCGGGTGGTCGGCGCGTCCGTCGAGGTTCGACTGCGGCCCTTCGGGGCGCCGCCAGGATGCGCCGAACACCTGCCGCCACCACGGCGCCTGTGCCACGCCACGCGTGGGGGGATGGTCGTCGGGCAGGAGACCGGCGAACACGAACGACCATCCGACGACCTCGGCGCTGGTGCGGTGGCCGGTGGCGTCGACGAACGCGCTGTACGCCGCGTTCGACACCGGGTACGGGTCGATCGAGAACGCGTCGACGTGGACGCGGTGCACCGGGCCCTCGCCGTCGGCTGGGTGGCCACCTGGATCGCTGGTGCCCATCAGGAACATGCCACCGTCGAGCCGGACCAAGCCTGCGGTCGCGGCGGTCGGGCGTCGGGCGGCCGGCACGTCGTGGTCCGTCGCGTCCCCGGTGTCAGCCGTCTGTCCGAGGGCGCAGCACGCATGCGGCTGCGGTTCGGGTCGGGCGGCGATGTCGGTCACTGCGCGACCGGCCGGCGGGTGTGGGGCAGGTCGGCACTCGCCGGTGTGGAGCTGTCAGAGACGAGCAGGGCCCAGACGGACCGCCCTGCGAGCAGATCAACCGAGAGCCAGCTCCGGTCGTACGCCGGGAGCCGGTGCATGATCGGCGGGTAGCGCTGAAGGCCCCGGAGCTCCAGAGGTTGCGCCGTCGGCGTGGGGGTCATCGTGCGCCTTCGCGTACTGCGGCGGCGTCGACGCCGCACGGCTGGTGTCAGTGGTCGAGGATCGCACCGGATCGCGTCCCGATCATCACCCTGATCGGATGACTGGGGCGTGATGCGATCGGCGTGCGCGGGCCGGCGTGTCCGTCTCTGCTGTGGCGTTCCGTCAGCGAGAGGCGTCGTCACGACGGCGGCCGCTACAGCGTGGCGGAGAAGTACTCGAGTGCCGTGCGGGTCTTGGTCTGCTGCTCTCCCGACAGGTCGACCCCGTGCCCGGCAAGATACGCACGGGTCTCGGCGGCGACCTGGAACGCCTCGGAGGGCGCGCACTTCGTCGACAGCTCCAGGATCTGGGATCCGTCCGGGTACTGCCACAACTCGGCGACCATCTTCTGCCTCAGCTCCTTCGGCGAGAACTTCAGTTTGAGGAGGGTGATCGGACCGAGGATCGAAAGGTCGTCGAGTTCGATGTCATCGGTCGTGCTCGCGTCGAAGAAGGCACGCTGCTTCTTGGAGTACAGCGTGTGGATGGGCTTGGTGCCCGCGACGACGTCCAGGATCTCGGTGTCTCCGAGACGCGCCTTCAACGACGCCGAGCAGACGTAGCCGCCCGGCATGGCGTCAACCTCGACGACCAGGTTCTTCGATTCGCGTAGCTTGCTGGGGAGGCTGTCAGGGACCACTGGGCGCAGCTTGACGACGGAGTCGTCATACCGGCCCTGGACACGGCGGGCACGAACGACGACGCCCTGCTGGTTGAGGGCAAGGTCAGGCGTATCGAAGAAGTACACCTGGCGGATCTGTGCCTCCAGCGGGTCCATGCCCAGTGCGGTGGCCGTCGACCGGTGCGCGGCATGGGGCACCGTCAGCTTGAGCTCGACGCTGTCGGATCCACGCGCCAGGGCGAGCAGGTCCTGAAGGTCGGCATCCGACAGGCGGGGTGAAGGCATGGTCGCGGACATGTCGTGTCCTCTCGTCGGCGAACGTTCGAGCCGGTGCCCGACGCTCGTACGGTGTGACCGTCACGGTGGCCCGAGACCAGATCGCCCGCATCACCCGGCACGCATGAATCACGCCGACGTAGTGAGACCGATCGCGCTGTCCATGTGATGCTGCGCGAATCAGCCGAGGACCACGATCTGGTCGCCGTCGCGCCGGAGCAGCATGGGACCGCCCGAGGCAGATCACGCGATCGGGATGATGCGGCAGCCCGGAGCGCGCCTCAGTGTGTCCATGGCTGCTCGCGTCGCCACGCGCCCGCAGTGATCACCGTGGGCGCGAGACGCACAAACGGATGGGACGACGATGACGCGTGACGATGACCGCCACCTGCGCGCTGTGCTGCCGATCCCCGACCGGCCGGCACCTGGGTTGACGACCTACGACGCGAAGGACCCCAACACCGCCTTCCCCCCGATCGAGCCGCTGCGACCGCCCGAGGGCGCCCCCAACGTGCTGATCGTGCTGCTCGACGACGTCGGGTTCGGCGCGTCGAGCGCGTTCGGCGGACCCGTCGACACGCCCGTGGCCGAACGTTTGGCGGCGGACGGCATCAGCTACACGCGGTTCCACACCACGGCCCTGTGTGCGCCGACGCGGCAGGCACTGCTCACGGGTCGCAACCACCACTCGGTGGGGATGGGCAGCGTCACCGAGACGGCCACCTCCGCGCCCGGCAACAGCTCGCTGCGACCGAACACGAAGGCGCCGCTGGCGCAGACCTTGAAGCTGAACGGCTACTCGACCGCGCAGTTCGGCAAGTGCCACGAGGTGCCGGTGTGGCAGTCGTCGCCGCTGGGCCCGTTCGACGCGTGGCCGGCCGGTGGGGGCGGCTTCGAGTACTTCTACGGGTTCATCGGTGGGGAGAACAACCAGTACGACCCCGCGCTGTACGAGGGGCTCACCCCGATCGAGCCGCCGGCCACGCCCGACGAGGGCTACCACCTGACCGAGGACCTGACCGACAGGGCCGTCGCGTGGATGCGCCAGCAGAAGGCGTTGATGCCCGACAAGCCGTTCTTCTTGTACTTCGCACCCGGCGCCACCCATGCGCCCCATCACGTGCCCACCGAGTGGGCGGACCGCTACCGCGGGAGGTTCGCCGCCGGCTGGGACCGGCTGCGCGAGCAGACGTTCGCACGCCAGAAGGAGCTCGGCGTCATCCCCGAGGACGCACAGCTGACCGCGCGGCACGACGAGATCCCTGCGTGGGACGACACGGATCCCGAGCTGATCCCGGTGCTCGAGCGCGAGATGGAGGTCTACGCCGGGTTCCTCGAGCACACCGACGCGCACGTGGGCCGTCTCATCGACACGCTCGAGGACCTCGAGATCCTCGACGACACACTCGTGTACTACATCATCGGCGACAACGGGGCGTCGGCAGAGGGCACCCTGCAGGGCGCGTTCAACGAGATGGCCAACTTCAACGGCATGGGCGCGCTGGAGACTCCCGAGTTCATGCGCTCGAAGATCGACGAGTTCGGCACCCCCGAGGCCTACAACCACTATGCGGTCGGCTGGGCGTGGGCCATGAACGCGCCGTACCAGTGGACCAAGCAGGTTGCGTCCCACTGGGGCGGGACCCGCAACGGCACGATCGTGACGTGGGGAAACCGCATCGCCGATCGTGGCGGCATCCGCGACCAGTTCTGCCACGTCATCGACGTCGCGCCGACGATCCTCGAGGTCGCCGGGCTGCCGGAGCCGGTGTCGGTCAACGGTGTGATGCAGTCGCCGATGGAGGGCACGAGCATGCTCTACACGTTCGACGACGCGGAGGCCGCCGAGCGCCACGACCTGCAGTACTTCGAGATGTTCGGCAACCGCGGCATCTACGACCGGGGGTGGAGCGCGGTCACCAAGCACCGCACGCCGTGGCACATGGTCGGTGGTGTGGCCGTGGCGTTCGACGACGATGTCTGGGAGCTGTACGACGGGTCGACCGACTGGACACAGGCCAACGACCTCGCCGCGCGGATGCCCGACCGGCTGCGCGACCTGCAGCGCCTGTGGCTGATCGAGGCGACCAAGTACAACGTGCTGCCCCTCGACGACCGCACCGTAGAGCGGGCGAACCCCGACATCGCAGGACGCCCGCAGCTGGTCCGCGGGACCTCACAGCTGCTGTTCGAGCGCATGGGACGGCTGTCGGAGAACAGCGTCGTGAGCATCAAGAACAAGTCGTTCTCCGTGACCGCCGAGGTCGTGATCCCCGACGGTGGCGTGGAGGGCGTGATCATCGCCCAGGGTGGCAAGTTCGGCGGGTGGAGCTTCTATACGAAGGACGGGTGCATCAGGTTCGCGTACAACGTGCTGGGCATCCACGAGTTCAAGGCCGCCGCGGCCGCGCCGGTCCCGTCGGGCACGCACCAGCTGCGGGTGGAGTTCACCTACGACGGCGGTGGCCTCGGCAAGGGCGGCGACGTCGCGCTGTTCGTCGACGGCGAGAAGGTCGGCGACGGCCGTGTCGAGTTCACGCAGGCGATGATCTTCTCAGCCGACGAGACCACCGACGTCGGCTGCGACTCCGGGACGCCGGTGGCCAGCGACTACACGGTCGCCACGAGCCGGTTCACCGGGCGGATCGGCTGGGTCCAGATCGATCTGGGCGTCGACGACCACGACCACCTGATCGATCCTGACGAGCGGCTGCGTATCGCGATGGCCCGCCAGTAGTGACACGCCCGGTCGGGCGTGGCACCAGACCTGACCGACGTCAGCCAGACCTGTCCGACATGCGCGCCGGCCTGCCAAGCAGACCGTCGACCGTCGCGACGGCGAGCACGTACACGGCGTGGGTGCCGAAGCTCGTGGCGAGCACGTCCGGCGTCCATCTCCACGGCGGCGGAGTCCGGCCGACCCCCCAACGCAGCGGAAGCCCGAGCTCGGCCGCTCGCTGACCTCGGGGAGGCGCAGGATGCTGCCGACGATCCTGCCGGGCACGAGGCTGTCGTCGTGGTCGAGTTGCGTCGCGCCGTGTCGAACGCGTCGCTCCAGCGCGTACGCGAGCGTCATCGCGGCGGTGCCGGCCGCTCCGGCGAGCATGCTGCGAACCGGCCACGGGAGAAACGTCGCGCCGCGGTGTGAGCCGTTGCGAACCACAATGGTCCCCTATGTGACGTTCCTCTGTCGGATGAATCCGTCACCTGGCTGCCACCGCCACCAGCCGTGGCAGACCTCCCGCCATGCGTGCGTGCTCGCGACCGACGACCTTGCCCTCCATCCGGCCGCCACGGCTGGAACGTTCATCCAGAACGGGTGATGACCGGAAGCGCTGCGGCGGACACGGTGCAACTGGAGATCCGCTCACCACGCCCGGTGGCTCGGTCCGGGCGACGCCGTGGAGGAGATGTCATGGCAGGCCAGGCGCAATACTCCCCGGCACCCGGCGGGGAAGCATCGAGCACGTGGGCGTCCGGCATCATCTCGTTCGCGTCGATCCTCATGATCTTGACCGGCTCGCTCCAGGCGCTGGCCGGGCTGATCGCGATCTTCGGGGACGACCTCTACGTTGCGACCGAGAACTACCTGTTCCAGTTCGACACCACGACCTGGGGGTGGATCCACCTGCTCATCGGTCTCGTGGTCTTGCTCGCCGGCTTCGGCATCCTGTTCGGTCAGACCTGGGCGCGTGCCGTCGGCATCACGTTGGCGCTGATCAGCTCGATCGCCTTCTTCCTGTTCCTCCCGTACTACCCCTTCTGGTCGCTCCTGATCATCGCCTTGAACGTGCTGATCATCTGGGCGTTGGCTGCGCACGGTGGGGCAACGAAGCGCACAGGTTACTGACGCGGTGGTTCGTGCCCGCGTACATGTTCCCGAAGAACCGTGAGGACCTCGCGACGTCGCGTGCGTGCCGCGATGGGGCTCAGCCGGAACCTGGCGGAGTCCGGCCCGTAAGGGTTGGAGCCGGCACGCCGCCGTAGGTCCGCCCCACGGCTTTCATCCGTTCGGTCGGATGCTGCGTGGCGGCACGTCGGTTGATCGCTGTGATCCCAGCACAGGCCCCAACGTGACGCCGGAGCTGTGCGATGGTGTGTTCTGAGAGCGGGCGTCGACGGCTGTGACGTGCCGACGCGTGCACACCTGAGTACCAAGGAGGCGAGGACATGTCCGACACCGTGGCAGCGCGAGACGGTGCGATCGGGACCCCGGCCAGGGCGGCCGCGGACGAAGGGGCACGGCGTGGCGTCGGCAGTGCACCGTGGCTCTCGCCTGATGAACGCGCGGCGCTGGGCAGGGATGCCAGGGCGGCCACGCCGCGGTCCTCCCATGCCGCCTGGGAGCCGTCCGTGGACCGTCCCGATCCGGTCGCGCAGCTGGTGGAGCAGGCCGAGGGTCGGGTACCGGACCTCGTGCCGATCCGGTACGGGCGGATGCTCGTCTCGCCGCTCGCGTTCTACCGTGGTGCCGCGAACATCATGGCGTCGGACCTGGCCACGACGCCTGCATCGGGACTGCGCGTGCAGTTGTGCGGCGACGCGCACCTGTCGAACTTCGGTGGGTTCGGGTCACCCGAGCGCGATCTGGTCTTCGACATCAACGACTTCGACGAGACACTTCCGGGACCCTGGGAGTGGGACGTCAAGCGGCTCGCGGCGAGTATGGTCGTCGCAGGACGCGACAGCGGCCTGACGACTGAGGAGTGCCGCGGGCTGGCCACGAGCGCAGTCGGCGAGTACCGGACCGCGATGCGCCAGTTCGCCGAATGGTCCAACCTCGAGGTCTGGTACGCGCGGCTCCACGAAGCCGAGATCGCGCAGCGTCTCGTGCGGCGTCTCGACAAGAAGAGCCGCAGGCGGCTCGAGCGCAACGTGGCAAGGGCCAGGACCAAGGACAGCATGCGCGCGTTCGCCAAGCTGACGCACCTCGTCGACGGCGAACCGCGCATCGTGAGCGACCCGCCGCTGATCGTGCCGATGGAGGAGATCTCGCAGGGCGACACGCAGCTCGAGAACGAGGTCCTGGACGCGGCCATCGGCGGCTACTACGAGTCGCTCGATCGCGACCGCCGGCGGCTGCTGGACGGGTACCGCGTGGTGCACAGCGCCCACAAGGTCGTTGGTGTCGGCAGCGTGGGGACGCGGGCCTGGATCATGCTCCTGCTCGGACGCGACGGGCAGGATCCGCTGTTCCTGCAGTTCAAGCAGGCGCAGCGGTCTGTCCTCGCCCCGCATGCCGGTCGCAGCGCGTTCCTCAACGAGGGACGGCGGGTGGTCGAGGGCCAGCGCCTGCTCCAGGCGGCTTCGGACATCCTCCTCGGATGGACGCGCGTCAAGCTGCGTGGGCAGTCCTTCGATTTCCATGTGAGGCAGCTGTGGGACTGGAAGGCTTCCGCCGACGTCGCGGCGATGAAGCATTCGGGCCTGGACGCCTATGGACGTTCGTGCGGCTGGACGCTCGCACACGGGCATGCCCGTTCGGGCGACCGCATCGCGATCGCCAGCTACCTGGGCAGGGGCTGCAACTTCGATGCGGCGGTCGCCGCGTTCGCCGTCGGCTACGCGGACCAGAACGAACGCGACTACCAGGCGTTCGTCAAGGCCGTGGAGTCAGGTCGGCTCGACGTGCAACCCGTCTGAGTCCCCGCCGGGTGTGCGGGCGTCGCGGCATCTCGTGGCTGACCGTCACGGGTCCCCGCGCCTCGGGATCCCACCGTCATAGGCTTCGAGCGCGGCATCGATGTCATAGCCGATCGCCAACGCCAGGGCGGACGCCGCCGCCACCAGCCGGGCCTCGCCGGTGAGCGGAGCGACGGCGATCAGGGCGTCGACGATGTCGTCCGCGGTGGCACCCGCCGCCACCGCCGTCGCGGTGCACGCCTGGTACGCCACGACGGGCGCGTCCAGGGCGATCAGCGCGCCGAGGCGGACCAGTGCGTGCGTCCTGGGGTCGATGCACGACACCTTCCAGGTCCCCGTGTCCACCGCGAGGATCGACCTGATGACATCGTCGTCGTGCAACGCAAGGCGTCGCAGCGTACGTTCACGTTCATCCATGGTCCACCGACTCGCCGGCGTGTCCGCGTGACCATCAGACCCGCTGGGCGTCGACGGCGCATCGTCCGGACCGCATGAAAGGCGGCCGGTCCGGTCGGCGTCAGTCGCTCAGCAGGCCGAGATCGGCCGCCTCGCGGACCGCGTCTGCCCGCGACGACACGCCGAGCTTGCGGTAGATCGAGATCGCCTGCGTCTTGACCGTGTGCGGAGAGACGAACAGGCGCTCGCCGATCCCACGGAACGTCAGGTGCGTCTGCAACAGTGGCAGCAGGCGCAGCTCCGCGGTGGTCAGGGAGGACGCGCCGATCGTTCCCGACGGCATGCGACCGATGTGCGCGCGGAGCTCCTCCGTCTGTGCCTGCAGGGTGCCCATGTCGGGACGCACGTGGAGGATGTCGTCCACCTCCCGCAGCACTGTGCGCGCGCCGGGAGCGTCGGCGAGTGCCAGCATGAGGTGGATCAGCTGCAACCGGCCCTGCGCTGCGATGTGGGGCAGCGCGTACGTCAGCGACGGGCGCAGGCGCTGCGCCTTGCGCACGAGCGCCATGGCCCGCGCGACGTCGCCCGCGTGGATGGCGGTCCGGCCGGTCACTGCGAAGACGAGCACGTTCGAGGGCATGGCCTCCAGGCGACCCTGTTCCACCATCTCGCAGGCGCGATCGGCCAGCACTCGCGCCGCGGTGTGCTCTCCTCGTTCGAGTGCGATCAGCGCACGCTCGGCAAGCGCGATAGATGCTGCAGGCAGCGCGTCATCGTCCATCGCGATGGCGACGGCGTGGGACAGCACCTGGTCAGCACGCTCCGGGTCCCCCGTCAGCAGGTGGAGCGCCCCAAGCAGGACGACGGCCTGCGGCAGCCATGCGCTGCCCGGCGGAATCAGGCGCGCGGCGAGCGTGGCGTCAGACAGCGCCCGGTCCACACCGTGCCTGCACAGCCCCGCGCGCACGGTGGCCTGCAGACCCTCGATCGGAGTCCTGCCGTCTGACAGCACACCCGGGATCGAGGGGTGATCGGCGGCATCGACCCACCGCTCCGCGAGCACGGCACGGCCCGTCAAGGCCGACACCCATGCACCCAGCACCGCGACCACCGGGTGTTGCTCCATCAGCTCGTGCTTGTCGAACCAGTCGAACCACCGCCGCAGCGTCGTGGTCCGTCCGATGCGGTACATGAGTTGGGTGCGTCGCACGACGATCTGTGCGACTCGGTCGGCATCGCCGGCGATCATCGCATACCCGACTGCTGCTTCCTGCAGCCCGTTGACGTCGCACCACTCGCCCGCCCGGCGCGTGAGCTCCAGCACCAACTCGGGTTCCCGGCGCTGCAGCTCGGCGCGGAGCAGGTCGCGCATGATGTGGTGGTACCGGTACCAACGGCGGTGCTCATCGACCGGCGTGACGAGCATGCTGGACCGCGAGAGCGCCTCGAGCCGGTCGGCCGAACCCGTCGTGTTCAGCGTGGCATCGCACAATGCCCCCGACATCTGGTCCAACACCGCCGACCGGGTAAGGAACTCGGCCGTCTCATCGGGCATCGTCGACAGCAGCTCGGCCTGCACATAGGCCACAATGTCCCGTTGCGCACCCAGGTGCTCGGCATCGAGCGTCGCCCCGTCGCCACGGGCCCTGA